>CAJAFD010000528.1 GCA_903938935.1 uncultured Opitutia bacterium | reverse complement strand
TGTGGATCACTTTTTGGGCGAGCCGGAGCCCGTGCTCTCGGTGGATTTACACACGTTAAACGAGGCGGACCTGCCGGGTGAAATTAACTTCTCGCGCACGGTGGTGAACGCCGGGCGGCTCGATGGCTACGCGGTGTATTTCCGGGCGCGCGTGGATGCGGATCTCAAACTCAGCTCGGGCCCGAAAGATGCCGGTCGCGCGCCGCACTGGGGTTATCGCATCCTGCGGACGGATCGGGCGGACTTCGCGGTGGGCGACGTGATTGAGGTACGCCTGACCGTGGGCCGCTGGACGGACATTGATACGTGGCGTTGGAGCCACGAGAAACGCGCGGTGAGCGCGGCGGTTTAAACTGCGCGCGGCGCTTCGGGCCAGACCGCGAGGAAGGCGACTTGGGCGGCGCAATCGGGCAAGCCGACGCGTTGCGGGTCGCGCAAGAAGCGCAGGGGAAAGCCGGCGTCGAGGGCGGTCACGGTGACGTCAAAACCCTCGACGCGGAAAAACGCGCGCCAAGCGCCGCAACCGATTTCGAGTTGATCGGCGCTGCGGCGACGAATGCGCCGCGTGCGGTGCGGCGTGGGATCGCGGGCGAGGAGTTCTTCGAGCCGCGCGCGAAAATCGATCTGCCAATGAGCGACGAGCCATTCGGCCTGCGCGGTCGCCGTCGGCGCATAGTGGACTTTGAACTGCGGGGCTTGGCGCGTGAGCGCGTCGACTTCTTCGATCCAACCGGCGCGGGCGTCGGGGAAACTATCGTAAGCCGGGACGTAAGGTTTGAGATCGAAGACCGGCGTGCCCTCGACGAGATCACATTCACCGAGGATGAGGCGACGGCCCTCGATCGCGATGAGTTGCACGGGCGTGAGCCCGAGGGGATTGGGGCGATGCGGCGAACGCGTGGCGAAGACGCCGCGCCGTTGCGCGGGACCGCGGGGCGGGATGACTTGGGGGCGCCACGTGGTGTTGCGATGAAACCACCAGATGAGCCAGACGCGGGAAAAACCGGCGAGATCGCGGAGAGCTTGCTCGTAATTGTGGCCGGGGACGAGCTCGAGCACGTTGCGCTCGGGCTGTTGCTCGGACGGTTGATGGAGCGCCTGAAACTTGACCTGTTTGCCCGTGCGGATGTAGCCGATGGGCTCAAGCGAAAGGGTGGCAGGAGATTCGGACATCGCGGGCTTAATCAGTCTTTTTTCGCGGGGGCGGGAGTCGGAGGCGTGCCCGCGCGGAGGACTTGGCCGAGGGCGTGATCGGCAGGCGTGAGGCCGCGACGGTAGCCTTTGAAAGCGTAGGGCGTGGGCACATACGCGTCGATGTAGCGAACATCGGCGCGCGCGGGAATCTCGAGGGCGAAGCCGGCGAGCACGGCGTTGATGACGAGGCGGCGGAAGTCTTCGTTGGCGAGATCGGTGGCGGCGCCCATGGTGGTGCAGAAGACGCGGTTGGTGGTGCCGTTGGCGTTGTGATTGAGGCGCGTCCACGCGAGCGGCATGAGCGGGTCGTTGATGGGTTGTTCGACGCCGTCGGATTTGCGTTTCTTGAGGTAAGTGTCGGGCGCATCGGTGGGACTCATGCCGGTGAGAACCTGGCCGCGGACGAGGATTTTGGCG
>CAJAFD010000527.1 GCA_903938935.1 uncultured Opitutia bacterium | reverse complement strand
CTCCAGCAAAACTGCGCTGATTCACCCGCAGAGCTGCAGCCCGCGAAGTGACAACACCCGCCGCATTGGTGATGACGGCCGTATAATGACCCGCTTGAGAAGCACGGACATCCGTGAGTATGAGCGTCGGAGCATTCTCGCCGGGCAAAATGACGTCGTCTCGGCGCCACTGATAGGCCGGGGTCGGGACACCCGTAGCCGCCACGCTAAACGTGGCCGTGCCCCCAACCGTCGCGACACTATTGGCAGGCTGAAGAGTGATCTCGGGAGCGACTGCTCCCGCGGTCACGGTGAGCAGGGCAAGGGAACTCGTCGCACGACCCGAAGCGTTACTGACCGTGACCTCATAGGCGCCAGCATCGACTGCTTGAAGTGAATTTAAGATTAAAATTTGCGTAGTTGAAGAAACATTACCAGCAAGTGCGCGTCCGTTGTGGTACCACTGATAAGTCGGCGCCGGTATTCCGGTGGCCGTGACGGTGAAGGTCGCCGCGCCACCGACCAAAGCCATCTGCGCGGTAGGTTGGCGGGAGATTGTGGGGGCAGTGGGGTTGGCGATAACGTTAAACGTGCGCTCGATTTCGGGCGCGGGACGATAACGTGCGTTGCCGACCTGGGAAGCGCGGACCGTCACTAAGCCCGGCGTCCCATCGAGGGTAAGCGTGCGACCCGCAAGCGTCGCAGGACCCGAGATGAGCGTGAAATTTACGTCGAGACCGGAGGTGGCCGTGGCGGAGAGCGTCTGCGGAGCCGCGTTTGTCGTGCGATCGACGAGTGGAGCAAAGGTGATGGTTTGATTGTGTGGCGTGGCGCTGAGGGTGAGCTCGGCGTGCACGGGGTGATAATTGGCATCGCCGTGCTGAGTTGCGCGAACCACCACGGACTCCGTCGAGCTGGGCGTGAGATTGGTTGCATCCAGCGTAGCACGGCCGCTCACGAGCGAAAATATAACGGGGAGGCCGGAGCTAGCCGTCGCCCTAAGGCTGAGGGGCACACCTACTTTGAGCAGCGAGTCGGGCGGCGCGAAATCTAATGTCTGCGCAGCTTTGGCGAGGACGAGCGTACCGGTGGCGCGACCGCTGTAGTTGGCGTCGGCAATCGTCGCGACCACGACGTAACTACCGGCGGCGGTCGGCGGAGTGGAAGTGCCGTTATAAGTGATGTTCGCCGTCAGACCCGCGGGCGAGGTGTTCACGATGACCGCGTGCGGAGCTCCATCGTAAGTCGCATTAAGGGCGTTAATTTGCACCATCGCAGAGGCGGGGTTGACGGTGAGCCGGGCCGGGGCACTGGTGATAACGCCGGCGGAATTACTCACCACGACATCGTAAGAACCGGCGTCACTTGCGGTGATGTTATCGAGCAGAAGAGTAGCTGTAGTGGAACTTGAATTACCCAAAAGCGGGACGCCGGCTTTGCGCCATTGATACGTGGGCGCGGGCGTGCCGGTGGCGATGACCGTAAACCGAGCGGTGGAGCCAACCATAACCGAGAGCGCAGTCGGCTGCGTGTTTATCGTGGGAGCGACCGGGAGCGGAGTGACGGTGAGAGTAGCAGCGGTGCTGGTGGCGGAGCCCGCGAAGTTGGTCACAACGACGTCGTAGGAGCCGGCTTCCGTCGAAGTGATGCGGCTAAGGCTAAGTGTGGCGGCGGATGCGCTGGGATTACCGAGGATCGCGACGCCATCCTGGCGCCATTGATACGTGGGCGTGGGTGTGCCGGCGGCGATGACGTTAAACGTGACCGTTTCGCCGACAGTCGCGGTACGCTCGGTCGGTGCGGTGGTGATTATCGGCGCAACGGGGATGGGATTAACGGTGAGTGTGGCGCTGGCGCTGGTGACCGTGCCGGCAGCATTGGTGACGACGACATCATAAGCGCCGGCGTCGTTCGCCGTGACGCTGGGGAGCGTGAGGGCGGCGGTGGTGGCGGTGGCGGTGGCGTTGCCGGTGATGGCGACAGCCGCTTTGCGCCATTGATAGGTGGGCGCAGGCGTGCCGGTCGCGATCACACGGAACGTCGCGCTCTGACCGGTGGTGACGATCTGCGCGCTCGGTTGCGTAGTGATCGTAGGTGCGACGTCGGGGCCGACGATGACACCGAGCGTGAGCTTGAGGTCGTCAATGCGCCAGTTGACGGAGCCCGAGGCGCTGGAGCCAACGCCGTTATAGCCATAAAGCCGGAAGGTGATCGAGGTGCCGGTGAGAGCGGTGACCGCGTTAAAGGCAGGAGCCTGAAGGGACCAAACACTGTTGGCAGCTAAAACGCCGGTGGCGATAGGTGCCGTAAAATCATCGACGCTGGTGTACAGCGCATAAGCCGCAGGGCCCGTGCTGGTGCTACGTGAGCCGAAACTGAGCGCAGTGGCTGAAAGCTGGTAGCCTTCGCTCGGGGTGAGCGTAAACTCGAAGTAAGCAGAACCGTCTGTTCCTGGGTTAAAAGCGCCAACCCGCGCTACAGCCGCGGCATTATTAACGCCCGTCGCGCCACGGTATCCCGAGGAAGCGGAGACCGCGGAGAGCAACGTCGTCGTGCCATAGTTATTACCCTGCGTGAGGCTGCCTCCGGTTACCGTCACAGGCAAACCAGCCGCCGGCGCCGCGGTGGAAAAATCCCAGATAAGAGGGGCGACGCCTGTCCTTACGGGATCAACCGCGAGGGTGGCGCTAGCGCTCGTGACCGCACCGGCTGCGTTGGTGACGACGACATCGTAATCGCCGGCGTCGTATGAGGTGACGCTCGTGAGCGTGAGGGTGGCGGTGCTCGCAGTGGCGTTGTCCGTCAGTGTGACGCCGGATTTACGCCATTGATAAGCGGGCGCCGGCGTACCGGTAGCGTTGACTGTGAATACAGCATTTTCTCCGGCGGTGACGGTTCGTGCGGCAGGTTGCGTGGTGATGACAGGCGCGACCGCTTGCGGGTTGACCGTGAGTGTAGCCGCGTGGCTCGTGACCGAACCGGCAGAGTTTGTGACAACGACATCGTAGGCGCCAGCGTCACTGGTGGTGACGTTGTTTAAAATAAGATCAGCTGTAGTTGAAGTGGCATTACCATTTATGACGACGCCCGCCTTGTGCCATTGATACGTGGGCGCCGGCGTACCGGTGGCGTTCACCGTGAAGGCCGCAGATTCGCCAGCCGTGACGGATTGCGCGGTAGGTTGCGTGGTGATCGTGGGCGCGACATCAGGGCCGAGCGCCACATCAATCGTGAGCTTCAAGTCATCGATGCGCCAATTACTTGAGCCGGCAGCCGCGGAGCCGACGCCGTTAAAACCATAAAGTCGAAATGTCAGCGGCATGCCCGTCGCGCCGATGATAGGAGTAAATGCGGGCGTTTGCAGCGCCCAGGTACTGTTGGTCTTGAGCGCACCAGCTGCAGCAGGCGCGAAGAAATTATCTTCGCTGGTATAAAATGCATAAGCAGCCGGACCGGTGCTTGTGCTCCGCGACCCAAAACGGAGAGCCGTAGCGGTGATCTGATAACCCGCCGCCGGCGTAAGGGTGAATTCAAAATAAGCCGAGCCGCCGGCGCCTTGTTTTATCCCTCCAGTACGCGCCGCCATACCGCCATTGTTAGCACCTGACGCGCCCGCGTATGTCGAGGACGCAGAAACGGTGGTGAGCAACGTCGTCGTGCCATTATTGTTACCCTGTATGAGGGTGCCTCCAGAAAAGCTTACGAGCATACCCTCCAGAGGTGTCGCGGTGGAAAAATCCCAAACCAGAGTGCTGACTCCGAAAGTTGCAGGATTAACGGTAAGGGCGGCGCTGGTGCTCGTGACCGTGCCGGCGGAATTAGTGACAACGACGTCGTATGTGCCCGCATCACTCGGGGCGACGTTGTTGAGTATGAGTGTTGCGGTGTTCGCGGTGGCGTTTTCGGTGAGTGCGACGCCGGCTTTGCGCCATTGATACGTGGGCGCCGGCGTGCCCGTTGCGATCACGCTAAACGTCGCACTCTCGCTGGCGGCGACCGTTTGTGCATTGGGTTGTGTCGTGATGGCGGGACCCGCGACTACGGAAAAAGCCGTGAGATCCAAGGTGATGATAGCGCTCCCCGAGGAGGTGCTCCAATTACCAGGATCGTTCACTCGCGTGCGATAATCGGCGAGCGAAGCCTGTCCACTGCGCAACCCCGTGTAGTGGGCGGCGACGACCGTGCTAGCAGGAAAATTGATATAACCATTCGTAACATTTAAATCCGACGGCAGGAACGTGAGGTTGGTACTTGCCACAGATGATCCGGAGGCAAAGGCGCTTTTGAAATTGAGCAAAAATAAGGGCCTGCCGCTGAAAGTCGTGGAGGCAGCATTCGACGCGAAATCAGGAATAGCGCCGGTGCCCGCGCCTTGATAAACAAAGAGCTGATCCCCCGCGTTGGAAATTCCCCCTAGGCCCGAAGAAGAGCCCGCGCTCGCCACCCCCAGACTGGCGCTCAAGCCTTCGATTTTAATAACTGTTCCCGCTGGAGTGGATTGGGTGCTCGTCCAAAGCACAAAGCTTTCTCCTCCGCGGGTGTTGCCAGCTTGCGCAGCGGGCGCAGACGAAAGGAATCCGTTGTCGGTAAATTTGATCACCGTGCCCGCCGCCACGTCCTTCCACATCACGAATGAAAAATTGTCCGTTCCATTCGAGTTGAATCCGACGATAGAAATATCACCGATCGAAAGCGAAGTCTGCGCCTTGGCCAAAAAAACGAATCCCAAGGTCGCAATCCACCCTGCGACCCAGCTCCGATTCCTTAAAAATCGTCGGCAAGCAATCATACGAAACCTATAAATGACCAGAGGCCCGCTTGCCGGATTTTAAGCAAATTAATAGCGCGTCATAAATTTTTATTTAACGGTTTTTATCGTTTTTATCACATATAAATAGCTCATTTATATCGCGCAGCTAGCATGGCAAAACGTCGATATAACCACCTATACGAGAGCCCGAGTAGACCCCAGTCGCACTCAAGGGGCGGAGCTCAGCGGGTCAATTGGAGCAAATCCCAACGATTGCCGTAACCATCCTGGAAGACGGCGACGGTCCCATAAGGCTCGGAACGTGGAGCTTCGAGAAACGTTACGCCGCGGGCGCGAAACGCGGCATAATCGCGGTGAAAATCATCGGTGTGCAAAAATAGAAAAACCCGACCACCCGCTTGTTGGCCGACCGCGGCCCACTCGCTCGCATTTTTCGCCCGCGCGAGCAGCAAACAGGTGCCGCCATCCGTCGCGCTCGGTGGCGCCACGAGCACCCAGCGTTTGCCGGGCGCGAGCGGCGTGTCTTCCACCAGCCGGAAACCTAGTACGCCGGTGTAGTAGGCAATCGCCTCGTCGTAATCGCGCACCAAAAGCGAAACATATCCGATCCGCTGATTCATAAACTAGGCAGCGCGCTATAAACTTTACGATGAACCGCTCAACTCGATTTGCGGTCGCGACGTTTCCACAGCCACACGGCCGACAGCAGCAACACCACCATCACCAGCGAACCCCAAAGCGTGAAGGTGTGGGTACGCTTGAGCGCGTGTTCTATCTGCGCGAAATCGTCAGCAAATTTCACCCACAGCCAGTGGCCGAGCCACACAAAAACCGGCACACTCACCAGCGCCGCCAGTCCGTCCATCAGCAGGAATTTCACCAACGACACCTTGAGTGAACCGGCGCTAAAAAAAATCGGCGCCCGCAAGCCCGGCAGAAATCGGCCGATGAAGAGACCCGTGGTCCCGTGTTTGGCGAAAAGTTCTTCGACTCGTGCTTGTTTAGCGGGAGGGAAGATCCGCTGAAACCACGCGGTACCGAGCAAACGGGTCCCGTAGCGTTTACCGGCAAAAAAAATCATCGAGTCGCCCAAAAGCACGCCCGCGTACATGAAGACACTTATTTTAATCCAAGAGTGGCCATCGATCACACCCAGCATGCCCGCGGCGATGAGCACGATATCTTCAGGCATGGGTAAGCCTAATCCACACAGCAGGAGCAGGATGAACGGCCCCCACAGCGATAGAGGCGTGCCCTGAAAATATTCGAGTAGATGTTCCAGCATGGGTAGGAATCAGCAGCCGGAGAGCGCCACTCGAAAGGATGGTTCAGGGAAAACGGGGTTCATCACCAGTGTCACTGCTGCCAACAAACAGCCGCGCCGTATCCTGCCAAGGGTTTTGTGCGGAGCGTTTGTGCGATGTCACTTGAGCGCCATTTTTCGCGTGCGCGCGACGGCGGGCTCGCGCAGAAATGCCGTTCCCTTGAAATCACCCGCGCACAATCGAGCCGTCGGGCAACTCATCGCGGCCGCGCTTTGCTGGAGCCTCGGCGGGCTCTTGATCAAAGCCATCGCGTGGCCGCCGCTCGCCGTCGCGGGCGGACGCGGGTTGATCGCGGCGTTGTTCATCGCCGCGATTAGCCGCGACCTGAAGTTTCATTTTTCCCGCCCCCAAGTGCTCGGCGCGCTGGGCTACGCGGCGTGCACGGTCACGTTTTGCGCCGCCACGAAACTCACGACCGCGGCCAACGCCATCCTGCTCCAATACACCGCGCCGGTGTGGATCGCGCTTTTTAGCGCCGCGCTGCTCGGGGAGCGCACCACTCGCGCCGATTGGCTCACGATCATCGCCGTGCTCGGTGGCATGGGTTTATTCTTCGCCGACAACCTCGAATTTTCCGGCCTCCTCGGCAACATCCTCGGCGCGGTGAGCGGGCTGTGTTTCGCCGGCATGACGCTCGCGCTGCGTTACCAAAAAGACGGCTCGCCCGTCGAATCCATCATCTTGGGCAATCTCCTCGCGTTTCTCATCGGCCTGCCGTGGATCATCGGCGCGCCGAATCTACCGGCGAGCGGCTGGGGCGCGTTGGTGCTGCTGGGCTCGCTGCAACTCGGCGTATCGTACTTGCTCTACGCGCGCGCCATCCGTCACGTGACCGCACTCGAGGCGGTGTTGATTCCGGTGATCGAGCCGTTGCTCAACCCGCTTTGGGTGCTGCTCGCGCTCGGCGAACGTCCCACGCCGAAGGCGCTCATCGGCGGCGCGGTCGTACTCGGCGCCATCACGTTGCGCGGGATCTATAACCTGCGCACCCGCCACGCAACAAACTGAGCCGACCGCAGTCGAATCCCGTCGCGATGCGCCTGCGTCACCTTTTCATTTTTTTCACGATGTCCGCCGCCCTACCTGCCGCCACTGGGCCCGAGACGGTCGTGTTGCTGCACGGTTTGGGCATGAGCGGCTGGGCGATGAGCCGCATCGAAAATCAACTCGCCGGCGAGGGCTACCGCGTCGTCAACCTCACTTACCCTTCGCGCACGGTTCCCGTAGAAACGCTCGCGCGCGCATGGCTCCCCGCGCAACTCGCCGCCCATGCGGTCGCGGCCGCGCCACGGGTCCACTTTGTCACGCACTCGATGGGCGGCATCGTGGTGCGCGCTTGGCTCGAGGATTTTCGTCAGCGCGGCATCGCGCTTCCAGCCAACCTCGGCCGCACCGTCATGCTCGCGCCGCCCAATCAAGGCACGGTGGTCGCCGAAAAACTCGCAGGTTTTCCGCCCTTCCGTTGGTTCACCGGCGTCAACGGCCACCGCCTCGGCACGTCCGCGGCCAGCCTCCCGCGCAGCCTCGGGCCTTGGCCCGCCAACGCCGGCGAGCTCGGGATCATCGCCGGAGACCGCTGGTTTAATCCGTTGTTTATTTTTTGGTTCGATGAGCCCAACGACGGCACCGTCGCTGTCACGCACACGCACCTCGCCGGCGAACGCGCGCACCGCGTACTCCCCTACTCGCACACGTGGCTGCAATGGCGCGGCGCGACCCTCGATCTCGTGAGTGCGTTTCTGCGCACGGGCACATTTGAAAGCCGTTAGTCGTACGCGTGCGCCCGCTCAGGCGGACTTACTTCGCAGGCGGCTTGAGCTGGATCAAAACGTTGGCCGCCGTGATCAACCCACCGCCCACGAGCAACGTCCACGTGGCGATTTCGTTGGGATAATGGATCGCGGCCCAAGTCGAAAAAATCGCCGGTAAAAACAACGCCATCAACGCGCCAAACACCGGCTCCACGCAATAGATCAACCCTGCCTCCGTCGCCGTGATTTTCGGCTGCCACGCGTTCATGAGCCCAAACGACCCCAGCGTACACAACAACGTCAGCATGCCCGTAAAAACGAGCCACGCCGGCGACGTCCACGGCACCAGGAGCGCCGCGACATTCGGCGCCGCTCCGACTGCCAACCCTGCAAACACCAACGTCTGCGTCGCGAAAATTACTAGCGTCAGTTCAAACGCCCGATTCGCCGCATATTCTTTTTTATCGAGCCACAAAATCTGCCCCATGAAAAACACCGAGGCCACCAACGTCTCCGCTTCCCCGCGCCCAAACCGCAATTGCCTCCAGTCAAAATTGCCCAAAATCGCCACGCCCGCCAGCACCAGCGCGCAACTCAGCCAGACCGCCCCGCCAGGATTCCGTCGCGCCCGCACCGCGATAAAAATCGGAATTAATATCGCATAAAACTGCGTGAGAAATGCCGACGTACTCGCCGCCGTGAACTGCATCCCATCGTTTTGAAACAACATCCCCGCCGCCGCGAATAAGCCGATCGCCACCCCTTGCTTTAACTCACCCCGCTTCACTCCGAGGCACGCGCGCGGCTTCAGCGCAAGCAACACCAGCAACGCCAAAAAAAACCGTGGCGCCACCGTATAGACCGTCGAAAACCACGACCCCGCCTCGGGGACCAATTTTTCGTGCAGCAACAAAATACTTTTGATCAGCGGAAAACTCAGCCCCCAGAAAAAATTCGCGACCAACAGCATGAGCAGCGCCCGCGTGCGTTGCGGATGAGTGTAATCAAGGGACATGGCTGCGCAAAAATTTGAAGTCGGCGAAAAAGATCCGCCACCGTGCCGCTCCCCGACAACCCCGCCAAGCCAATTGCCCAGCGCATCCCGAAAATCACAGATTTTATGTCATAAGTAATTGAAAAACAGACTCCTAGCTTTACTCGCGCGCGGACCCACCCCAGCCTTTCGCCAGCCCCCCCTCCTTTCATGAAATTAACCACGCTGCTCCTCGTCGGTTCGCTCGCGGTCAACGCCGCCGTCATCTCGCTTTACGTCACGCAAAAGCCCGCCGCCTCCACGGTTTCACCTGCCGAAAAATCTGCAAGTCGCGCCCCGTCCGCCCCCGCCGCAACTTCGCCCGAAACTCAAGCCGCCGCGCAAACCGCCCTACTCGCCCAAACCTGGAACCAACTCCAATCGGGCGACCTCAACACCCTCGTCGCCCGCCTCAAGGCCGCCGGATTTTCCCCCTCGATGATCCGCGCCATCGTCGCCGCGCAAGTAAACGAGCAATTTTCTGCCCGCCGCAAAGAACTCCTCTCCGGCCAAGAGGAGCAACCCTTCTGGAAAAGCTCCCGCAATGTATTCATGGACCCAAAAACCCTGGCCGCGCTCCGCGACCTCGGCAAAGAGCAGACCGCCCTCATGAAATCCCTCCTCGGATCCGACGGCGTGCCCGGCAATGAGGAGATGAACGCCTGGCAACGCCGCCAATTTGGCAACCTCCCCGCCGAAAAACTCACCCAACTCCAAAGCATCAACTCCGACTACGCCGAACTCCAACAAGAGATCTACGCCAAATCCAATGGAGTGATTCTAGCCGAAGACCGCGAGAAACTCGCCTTCCTCGAAAAAGAAAAACTCGCCGACATCGCCAAGACGCTCACCCCGCAAGAACTCGAAGACTTCCAACTCCGCACCAGCAACACCGCCAACCAACTCCGCAATCAACTCACCACCTTCAACGCCACCGAAGCCGAATTCCGCGCCCTATATAAAGCGGCCAGCGGCGTTGACGAAAAATTTGGTAGCAACATCGGCTTCCGCAATCCCGCCGACTACCAAGCCCGCCAAGCCGCCCTCCTCGCCGCCGCTCAGACTGCGCTCTCCCCCGAACGCTTCGCCGAGTACAAACAAGCCGCCGATCCCCAATACCAACAAATCAACCGCCTCGTGGCTCGCCTCGAACTCCCCGCCGCCACCTCGCAACAAGTCGTCGCACTCCAGCAAGACATCCAGACCCGCGCCCGCGCCATCCAGACCAACCGCGACCTCCCCGCCGCCGACCGCACCACCCAACTCGAAGCCCTCCAAGCCGAAGCCACCGCCAAACTCACCACCAGCCTCACCGCTCGCGGCCTCGCCGCTTACAAAGAAAACGGCGGCTATTGGCTCGAAAATCTCAAACCCCGCCCGATGCCCGCCGCCCCCGCGGCCGGAGGCTCCAGTACGACGCAGCCTGCGGTCCGTCTCCCGGGCGGTTAAAATTCCGCCGCCGCTCGGTTACAATTTACCGACATCGCCGCCGCCCCGCGGCCGCGGCTCGACAACCCCCGCGCCCGCCGCCACTCCTCTAGGCGCATGGCCAAAGCCAACCCCGAGCGCCTTTCTAAAAAAACCTACGAGTCCCGCGTCGCTGACGCCCGCGCCGCTCTCGTCCACATGCAGGTGCAGCTGAAAAACGCACCGTTCCCCGTGCTCATCGTCGTCGCCGGGGTCGACGCCTCCGGCAAAGGCGAAGTCGTCAACACCCTCAACGCCTGGCTCGACCCCCGCGGCGTCGAAACCTTCGCCTTCCACGAACCCACCGACGAAGAACGCGAGCGCCCCGCCATGTGGCGCTTCTGGCGCTGCCTCCCGCCTTACGGTCGCATCGGCATCTACGCCGGCGGCTGGCACACCGAAGCCCTCCGCGAAGACCCGCGCAGCCCCCGCGACCTCGCCGAATTCGACACCGCGCTTCGCCGCATCGCTCGTTTCGAAGACCAGCTCACCGCCGATGGTGCCCTCATCATTAAAATCTGGCTGCACCTCACTAAGGACGGCCAACGCGCCCGCCTCCAAGAACTCGAGAAAGACGAACGTACCGCTTGGCGCGTCTCCGCCGAAGATTGGAAAAGCCACCGCGATTACGACCGCCTCGCTCGCCTCTCCGACACCATGCGCCGCGCCACCCAACGCCCCGGCGCCCCTTGGCACGTTGTCGACGCCGCCGATCCCCGCGCCCGAAACCTTGAGGTCGCCGACCGCGTCCTCACTCGCTTCCGCGCCCACTTCCGCACGCACAAGACGCGCCCGGCCGCCACCAAACCCCGCCGCACCACCCCGCTCCGCGCCGCCGGCATCCGCCGCCTCCTCTCGCTACCACTCGACCAACACATCGCCCCCAAAGGCTACGAAGAAAAACGCGACAAATGGCTCGGTAAACTCAACCGCATCGTCCGCACCGCCTCCCAAGCCCGCCGCTCCATCGTCTGGGTCTTCGAGGGCTGGGACGCCTCCGGCAAAGGCGGCGCCATCCGCCGTCTCACCGATGCCATCGACGCGCGCGACTCCCGCGTCATCCCGATCGCCAAACCCACCGACGAAGAAAAATCCCATCCGTACCTATGGCGTTTCTGGCGCCACGTGCCCCGCGCCGGCATGGCGACCATTTACGACCGCTCCTGGTACGGCCGCGTCCTCGTCGAACGCCTCGAAGGCTTCGCCCGCGAAGAAGAATGGCGCCG
>CAJAFD010000526.1 GCA_903938935.1 uncultured Opitutia bacterium | reverse complement strand
CACGCACGTGCCGCGCGATGAGGTGGCGCACGGCGTGCGTTGGCTGAATCCCGGCTGCATCACGCGCCCCAATCGCGGAGCGCCGGCGAGCTTCGCTTGGCTCACCGTGAAAAAAGGCCAACCGCTCAAATGGGAACTGGAGTTGTTATGAGCGCCGGATTTTTTGCCACAAAGACGCTGGCGCCGCGCGGGTGAATGGTTTTGCTCGGATCCATCACGTGAGCACCCACGGGCAACAACAGGATCTTTTTGGGCTTTTCGCGCCGACGGCGGGAGTCCATCGCGCGCCGCCGGCGGCAGTCGGGGTGACGACGGGATTGGCGGCCGCAGGTGAATTTGTGCCGCTCCCGGAGGCGGCGCCGGAGCTGCCGGAGATTGTTTTCGAACGCAGCCTGAAGGCGCGGAATTATCGGCTCACGCTGCGGCGCGACGGCGTCGCGGTGGCGACGATCCCGGCGCGCGGTTCGCAGCGCGAGGCGGAGCGCTTCGTCGCGCAGCAAGGCGAATGGCTCGAGCGCGCGCGCGCACGGCAACGTCACCGCCCGCGTGCCGCGGAAGTTTGGCCGCTCGGCGCGCGCGTGCTTTGGCGCGGCGAATTAGCGGAATTGCGCGTCGCGGCGACGGGCGAAAAACCGCAAGTGTGTCTCGCGGCCGATGTGTTTCGCGTGCCGCGGCTCGACGGGGATTTGCGGCCGACGCTCGAGGCGCAATTTGCGCGGCGGGCGAAGATCGAGTTGCCGGCGCGCGCGTGGGAACTCGCGGCGACGGTGGGCGTGGAAGTGAAACAAGTCACGGTGCGCAACCAGCGTTCGCGTTGGGGCTCGTGCTCGGCGACCGGGACGATCTCACTCAATTGGCGGCTCGTGCAGACGCCGGACAGCGTGCGCGATTACATCGTTTACCACGAGCTCATGCACCTGCGGGAGATGAACCACTCCGAGCGTTTTTGGGCGCGCGTCGAGGAAGTCTGCCCGCCGTGGCGCGAGGCGGAACTCTGGCTCAAGCGCAACGGCTCGCTCGTCGGTTTGTGAGCGCGCGGGCCGCGTGGCTCCGCGCGGTATTAACTCGGTCGCTCAGCGGTAATCGAGGAGCTCAACTTCGAAGATGAGCGTGGCCTTCGGCGGGATCTTGGGTGGTTTCCCTTTTTCGCCGTAAGCGAGCCAGTACGGAATGATGAGCGTGCGCTTCTCGCCTTTGCGCATGGCCAGAAACGCTTCATCCCAGCCGGCGATGACGCTGCCGAGGCCGAGACGGAAAGTGAAAGGCACGCCGCGTTTGTAAGAACTATCGAAGGGCGTGCCGTCGAGGAGGCGGCCGTCGTAGTGGACGATGACTTCGCCGCCGAGGCGCGGGCCGGCGTTGCCCGTGCCCGGGGCGCGCTCGATGTAGCGCAGGCCGGAAGGGAGTTTTTTGGCGGTGCCGTACGTCTGCGCGAGGAGCATCGCGTCCTCGGTGCTGAATTGCGGCGTGCTCGCGGCGAGCGCGGCGCGCATGTTGGCGTTGATCGGGCGGCCGGGATTTTTGCGCGCGAGCAAGCCGGAGCGTACGACGAAGGCGATCGTGATGAGCACGACTCCAAGCAGGCTGAGATAAAAAAAGCTGCGGAGCGGAGAAGATTTGGCGGGCATGAAAAGTGTTTGTGAGCGGACTACGCCGAGAAATTTAAAAATGGCAAACTCGCCGCGCAGGGCGGCAGAAGCGCCATTATTTTTTAGCCAACAGATCGAGCGCGGCCGCGGTGAGCGCGGTGACGCCGGTCTTGATCGCGGGTTCGGGCAAGGGCGCGAACTTGCTCGAATGCAGCGAAGGCAACGGCGCGCCGGTGCGTTGGCTCTCGGCGAATTTCACGGGGTCGACCGCGCCGACGCGGAACATGCAGATCGGCACTTTTTCGGCGGTGCGGCCGAATTGGCCAAAATCTTCGCCGCCCATTTCGGGATCGATGCCGACGACGCGTTCGGCGCCGAGCCACGGCGTGAGCACATTACGCACGCGGCGCGTGAGGGCGGGGTCGTTGTACGAGGCGGGAGTGAATTCGCCTTCGAGAATTTCGACGATGGGCATGCGGTCTTCGGCGAGGCCGGCGGCGATGGCTTCGCCCCGGCAGATGCGTTTCACGGCGTCGATGGTGTGGCTGCGGACGGTTTCGGAGTACGAGCGGAGCGTGAGGGAGAGTTTTACCTCGTCGGGGATGATGTTGGATTTGGTGCCGCCGTGGATGGAGCCGACGGTGACGACGGCGGGATCGAGCGGGCGCGTCTCTCGGCTGACGATCGTCTGGAGTGTGGTGACGATGCGGGCGGCGAGGACGATCGGGTCTTTGGTGGCGTGCGGGTAAGCGCCGTGGCCGCCGGCGCCGCGCACGGTGATTTCGGCGGTGTCGACGTTGGCCCAGTTGAAACCCTCGAGGATGCCGATGGTGCCGGCGGGCAGCGTCGCGCTGTCGTGGACGGCGAGGGCGAAGTCGGGCTTGGGGAATTTCTGGTAGAGGCCTGCTTTGAGCATGGCGCGGGCGCCGATGCCGCGTTCCTCGGCGGGTTGGCCGACGAAGACGAGGGTGCCCGCCCAACGGTCGCGGTGGGCGGCGAGTTGGCGAGCGGTGCCGGTGAAGATCGTCATGTGCAGATCGTGGCCGCAGGCGTGCATGGTGGGGACCTCCTTGCCGGCGAGATCGGTGACGCGGGTGGTACTGGCGTAGGGGACGCCGGTTTCTTCGAGGAGCGGCAGGCCGTCGAGATCGGCGCGAACGAGGAGCGTGGGGCCGGGCCCGTTTTTGAGGACGCCGACGATGCCGTGACCGCCAAATTTTTCCGTGACTTCGAAACCGACAGCGCGGAGCTCAGCGGCGAGTTTGGCGGCGGTTTTTTCCTCCATGAGCGAGAGCTCGGGGTGGGCGTGGAGGTCGGAGTAGAGAGCGAGGAGCGAGGGATAATCGGCGGCGAGTTTTTGCGCGACGACGGCGGGCGTGGAGCCATCGGCGGCACGGAGCGGCGTAGCGAGCGCAACCAGGAAGGCGAGGGCTTGAAGCGGAAGGAGTTTCATAAATCTTCTAAGTTTAGAGAAGGTAGATCCATGGAATGATGCACGATGCGATCGATACACACGATTCCGTCGGTGTAGCGGTAGAGAATAAGATAACCGTCGCTGTTGAGGCAGCGGACGTGTGGTTGGAGTTCACGATGGCGATGGCCGGTCAGAGGATGGCGGCGCAGGTGCTCGATTTTGGCGCGAAAGCGGCCGAGCACCGCGGAGGCTTGGCGAGGGCTATCGACGGCGATGAATCCCCAGATATTTTCTAGGTCCGTGCGACTGCGGTGCGAGTAGCGCAGTCGGGGCATGATTCAGGCGCTTGATTTCAAGCGGGAACGCGTGCGCCGTTTGATGTTTTCAAAAAAAGTCCGATGGTCCGCAGCAGATTTAATTTCCGAAAAACGACCTTCGGCATGATCGCGTATGCCTTCGGCAACCGCTACGCGCAGGCGGTTGAGTTGTTCTTTGCGCACGGCTCCATCTTGCGCGAGGTCTACCAGCAAGTCGGTGCGATCGGCGATCGGGAGCTTGTGAACAGCTGCTTTGATAGCGGCGATGGAGGGCATCTGGGCCAAATCTGGAGATTGAGGGCGTGGATGACAAATGTGTTTTGGCCTAGTTTCTATTCGTCCACGAAATAATCGGAATCTACGCGTTTTACGTCGTAACTGGCGGCCAAGGTGACGCCGAGACCGTGGTCGATCATCAGGGTGGCGAGTTTTTCGCCGTCGATCAGGACGATGCGGGCATCGTGTTTCGTGGCGGAGGCGAGAGCTTCTTTGGTGAAGGATGACGTTGTGATGAAGACGCCTTTTTTCGCGCGGTGTTCGGCGAGCGCGCCGGCAAATTTTTGAATCTCGGGCCGACCGACAGGGTTTTCCCAGCGCTTGGCCTGCAGGTAAATGCTATCGAGGCCTAGGCGGTCCTCATTGATGATGCCGTCGATACCGCCATCTCCGCTGCGGCCAATCGCCCGGCCAGCATCTTGACGTGAACCGCCGTAGCCCATCTTGAGTAAAAGTTCGACTACGAGCCTCTCAAAAAAATCAGGTGCGGCCGTGCTGATGCGCGCGAGGAGATCGTCAGCGAGGGCGCGTTTGAGTTGATCGTGTAGGGACTCGATTAACTCTTCGGGATTCTCGCGCGCCGACTCCGACGCAGTGGCGGCGAGGTCTGCGGGCGAGTCCGCATGTTTGCGGGTGCGAAAATTTAAGAATTCAGGGAAGGCGTTTAGGTAATTGATGTCGATGCGGGTCGGCTGGGCGGCGAGCGTTTTTAGTCCCGCTTCGGTAATATGAAAATGCGCCCGTTTGGGGGAGGCTAAGAGGCCGGCTTTGGAAAGGTAAGTGCGGGCCCAGGCGATGCGATTGCGAAAGGTGCTTTGCCGGCCGCTGGGTAGAAGTTGCCGCAATTCATCTTCCGTGAGCATAAACTCTCGGCCCAAGGAGTCGGAAACGCTGGCGATCGAGCGGGTTTCTCCGTCCGCGTAAGATCGTAGCAGCGGAAGCATGTGGGTTTGGAAATCGGGGAGAGCCATATTCAGAATTTGGGTTCGAGTCGGGTGATGAGGGCGTCGAGGAGGGCGTCGTTTTGGAGTTTGAGGTGTTGGGCGGGCGGGGGCGGCGTCGCGGGTGGGGCGGAATTTTTTTGGGCGGCGTAGGCTTGGTCGCCGGCGGCTTGGGCGGCGGCGAGGAAGGCGTCTTTTGCGGCGTGGAAGGCGCCGTCGTCTCCGAGATCCGCGGCGGTGGCGGGGCGACCGAGGAAGGCAGCGGTGGAGGCGTCGCCGATCCAGACGCGCCAGTCTTTTTCGTCGGCGAAGTAGGCGACGGTGGCACCGGCGTGCTCGGTGCCGAGTTGGCGGGCGAGGGCGCGCATGAATTGGCCGGGGGCGGCATCGGCGGCGGCGGGTGGGGATTGGGCGAAGAGCCGGGCGCGGATTTTGAGGCCGGTGGCGCGTTCGACGTTGGCGAGTTTGTAGTTAAAATTTTTCGCGCGCGGGGGCTCGGCGGGGAGGAGGTTTTGCGGGTCGTCGAAGGCCGCGGTGGGGCCGGGCGTGCGGGCGGCGGTGTATTTTTTGGCGGCGCCGGCAAGGGCGGCGAAGGCGGTGGCGTCGGCGCGGAAGGCGCGGGCGGCGGAGCCGATGCGGAGAATTTTAATCGTCAGAGCGTCATCGGCGCGAATGAGCGGGAGCAGCTCGAGGCCACGGATGATGCGGCCGAAAACGCTGTGCAGAAAATCGAGGCGCGGGGTGGGCGCGAGGGTGAGGAAAAATTCGCAAGAGTTGGTGTCGGGGCCGGCGTTGGCCATGGAGAGGACGCCTGCCGAGTCGTGGCGGAGGCCGGGGGCGAACTCGTCGGGGAAGTGGTGCGGAATGGGGTGGGCTTCGTCGTCAGTGTCTTTGAGGCCGGGGTTGCCGCTTTGCAGCACGAAGCCCGGGACGACGCGGTACCAGGTGAGGCCGCTGTAAAAAGGTTGGCCGTGGCGCGGGGCGAGCGTGCCCTCGGCGAGGCCGACGAAATTGGTGCACATGAGCGGCGCGCGCGTGGGAAACAGCTCCGCGGTGAGCGTGCCGCGCGGCGTGATGAACTCGGCGTAGAGTCCGTCGGGTAGTTGCGGCGCGGCGGCGCGGGCGGCGGCGAGCGCGAGTAAGGAAACGAACAGGACGGCGAGCAGGCGTTTCATGCGGCGACGCTGCCGCAGCGGGCGCGCCGCGACAAGCTCCGGCGCGAGCGAAATAAAATCTAAGTGACGCCGCCGCCGCCGCGAAGCCGCGCGCGGGGCGTCACGTGGAATCGATTACGGGAGGAACGAGCAGATGTATTCGCAGAGGCCGGCGGGCACGGCGATGGTGAAGCCGCTCTTGCCGGGGACGTCGAAATACGTGCCAGCCGCGTACGTCTGGGCGGCCGTCTGGCCGTCGAGCGTGACGGTGCAGGTGCCGGCGACGATTTCCATGCGCTCGGCGGCATCGGTGCCGAAGTGGTAGGAACCAGGGCGGATGAGGCCGAGCGTTTTCTTGGCGCCGTCGGCGAAGATGACCGTGTGGCTGACGACGTTGCCGTCGAAATAGACGTTGGCCTTGGTGTGAACGGTGACGCTGATGAACTGGGTCGGGAGGGACATGGTGGAAGGAAGTGGCGAGAAGCGTGGACGACGGAGCGCGCGGGAGTCGAGCGCGCGGACGAAGCCAGAGAATTTTTTTTCGCGGATCGGATTGAGCTCTGGATATGCCGGCGCGGCGAAGTTAGCGTGGGATTTTCTAACGCGATATTTTCATGAAATTATTTTTACGATTTTTGCTGAGTGCGGTTGGGCTGATCGTCGGCGCGGCGCAGGTGGGTGCGCAGACGCGAACGCTCACGCGCGCGCATGCGCACAACGACTACGCGCACCCGCGGCCGTTGTTCGACGCGCTCGCTGCGCGCTTCGGAAGCATCGAAGCCGATGTGTTTTTGGTGGATGGAAAATTACTCGTGGCGCACGAGCGCAAGACGCTCACGCCGGAGAAAACCCTCGAGGCGCTTTACCTTGAGCCTTTGCGCGCGCGGATCGCGGCCAACCGCGGGAGCGTTTATGGCGATGGCGTGGGCGTGACGTTGTTGATCGACGTGAAGACGGAGGCGGCCGCGACGTACGCGGTGTTGCATCGGGTGTTGGCGGGATACGCGGAAATGGTGACGCGCTACGAAAACGGCGAGGTGAAACCGGGCGCGATTTCGGTGATTATTTCGGGCAACCGGGCGCGGGCGGCGATGGAGCAGGCGACGCTGCGCTACGCGGCGATGGATGGACGCTTGGGAGATTTGGATGCGCCGCTGAGTGCGCCGAGTTTGATTCCGCTCGTGAGTGATACGTGGGCGAAACTTTCGAGCTGGCGCGGCGACGGACCTTTTCCAGAGGCGGATCGCGAGAAAATTAAAACCCGCGTGCAGCAGGCGCACGCGCAGGGGCGGCGGCTGCGGTTGTGGGCGGCGCCGGATACGCCGGCGGCGTGGGAAATTTTAGACGCGTGCGGCGTCGATCTGATCAACACGGATCGCCTCAAAGAACTGGCGGCGTATCTCGAAAAAAAACGCCCCGCGCGGTGAGCGCGGGGCGAGGTAAAACGAGTCGGGGTGCGCCGTGCGAGGGGCGCGCCGCGTGAGTTTTTAGAAGCGACCGTTTACGCCGATGGCGATGGTGACGAAGTTGATCGTGGTACGGCGCATGCGGTCTTTGGAACCGATGTACCAGCGCTGGGGTTCGTTGAGGACGTTGGAAGCGTCGATCGTGAAGCCGAGGTTGGGTTGGTATTGATAACCGGCGCCGAGGTTTAACGTCTTCATCGAGTAACGGTATTGGTTGAGCGCGGGGTAAGTGGGGTTGAACGTGGTGATGTTTTCACCCGTGAAGTTGTAGAGCGCGCGCAGGCTGGTTTTGCCGTAGCGCCAATTCAGCGAGGCGTTGGCGGCGTGCGGGATGAAGCCGGCGATCTCGCGGCGCGTGAGGTAGCGGGTGCCTTCGCGCAGGCCGTGTTGGTCGGTCCAGCTGTAATTGAACGAGGTGGACAAGCCTTTCAGCAAGCCGGGCAGAAACGTGAACTGTTGTTGGTAGGCGAATTCCCAGCCGTTGACCGTGACGGTGCCGCCGTTGAAGGAGGTGCGCTCGGTGAAGCCCGCGTATTCGCCGTCGTAGCCGTTGTTGGCGCCGGCGGGGATGATGCGGACGTCTTGGTTGGTGACGATGAAGTCGCGGATGTCTTTGTGGAACCAGCCTACCGTCAAGCTGCCCACCGGTTCGAAGTAGTATTCGAGCGTGAGGTCCCAGTTTTTGGCCTGCTGGGGTTTGAGGGCGGGGTTGTTGATGGTGAGGCGTTGGTTGGTCTCGTCGATGGTTTCGCCGGGCAGCAGATTGGCGAGGGGCGCGCGGCCATAGCTGGTGGAGTAGCTGGTGCGGAATTTGAGGTCCTTGGTGATGTCGTGGTAGGCGTGGATGCTGGGGAATTTTTGGTCGAACTTGCCGTAGAGGAGACGGTCGGTGTTGGCGTAGTCCTTGGTGGCGGAGCCGATGGGATCGGCGAGTTGTTGGGCGCTGGTGGAGGCGACGCGGGCGCGGACCCAGCCAAAGCTGCGGGTTTTAACATCTTCGAGGCGGACGCCGGCGAGGTAGCCGGTGCGCGCGAGCCAGCCGCGACTGGCGAGGCGGCCTTGAATCATCGCGTAGTAGGCGCCGATGGATTCAGTCACGCCGTTGGTGCCGACATATTTTTGGCTCTCGTTGTAATACATGTCTTCGGTCCACAGGGAGGGGTCGGCGGGGCGGCCGTCTTTGGTGAGGCCTTCGGCCTGCCAGAAAGGGATTTTGCGGCCGGTCTTGATCATGTCGTAGCTGACGTAGCTGGCGTCGGGCGCGATGCGTTGGCTGGGGTTGTAAGCGGTGGCGGCTTTGTAGCTCCAGCGGTGACGGTCTTTGCCCCATTGATCCATCTGGAGGGAGCGCCAGTGGAAGCCGGCTTTGACGGAGGTGGGAGCGGCGATGGGCAGCGTGTAGCGCGCGTCGAAGCGGAATTGTTTCTGCAACTGGTCTTGTTCGTTGCGGGCTTGGGTGAGGCCGTCGGTGGCGCGGGGCAGGTAGTTGTTGGGGTTGGTGAAATCGGGGCCGCCGTTTTGGATGAAGCGCGGGTGGAGTTCGTTTTGAGTTTGGTCGAGGATCCAGCCGGCGCCGCCGAAGTAGATGGCCCGTCCGGGGACTTGGGCGCTGGGGTCGAAGAGGCGCATGTTGAGCTGGCCGCCTCGGCCTTGGCCGGAGTTGAGCGTGGTGCGGGCGATGCCGCCGGTGTATTCGATGAAGAGTTTGCCGTAGTTGTGCTCAGCGCTGAGGTCGAGGCGGCCCATGCGCACGTAGTAGTTGAGGGGGCCGTCCATTTGGACGTCGATGTTGTTGGTGTTGGAGCCCGCGGCGGAGGTGCTGGGGATGGCTTTGATAACGGTGATCTGGTTGGTGAAGGCGCCGGGGACGATGCCAGTCGTGGCGCTGGGAACTTGGGTGTTACTATTACCCGAGGCGGCGGCGGTGACGCGAACGCGGCGGCGGAGTCGCTCGAAGTTGTCGTTCTCGGTGACGTTGAGGGTGAACTTCGTGTGCTGGGAGTATTTGAAGTCGGTCTTAAAGTTTATGCTCTGTTGCTTGCGGTTGTTGGTATTGTCCCAGGTCTGGTAATTGAAGACCGGCGCGGGGCCGTCGTTAATAAACGTGCGGTCGAAGACGGTTTCGAAGCCGCCCACGGCGTTTTCCGAGTAGAACAAATTAACGGACGTGCCGAGATTGCGGTGGCCGCCGAGGATGCTGAAAACCTGTTGGTGCGTGAGGTTGAAGATAGGGTGCGAGCGGTGTTGCGAGCGAATCGGAGTCTGCTCGAAAAACGGCGGGGCCCAACGCATGCTCACGTTGTAGGTGGTGCGGCGGTCTTCCTTCATGCTGAAGGTGGAACGCGTTTTGAAATTGATGGTGCCGCCGAGGGAAT
>CAJAFD010000525.1 GCA_903938935.1 uncultured Opitutia bacterium | reverse complement strand
GCCAAAGAAGTTGAATTGCCCGACACGTACGAAAACATGGGCGCGCAGAAGGTGAAGGAAGTCGCTTCCAAGACCTCCGACAGCGCCGGTGATGGCACCACCACCGCCACCGTCCTCGCCGAAGGCATCTATCGCGAAGGCCTCAAGAACGTCACCGCCGGCGCCAACCCGGTTTACCTCAAGCGCGGTATCGACAAAGCCGTTGAGGCCGCCGTCGCCGAGCTCGCGCGCGTTTCCAAGAAGGTCTCCGACCGCGAAGAAATCCGCCAAGTCGCGACCGTCTCCGCTAACTGGGACGAGACCATCGGCGACATCATCGCTGACGCCATGGACAAGGTCGGCAAAGACGGCACCATCACCGTCGAAGAAGCCAAGTCCATCGAAACCACCCTCGACGTCGTCGAAGGTATGCAATTCGACAAGGGCTACCTCTCGCCCTACTTCGTCACCAACGCTGAGAGCCAGGAAGTCGCCCTCGAGGACGCCTACGTGCTCATCCACGAGAAGAAGATCTCCAACCTCCAGGAGATGCTCCCGCTGCTCCAGACCGTCGCCAAGACCGGCAAGCCGCTCCTCATCATCGCCGAAGAAGTCGAAGGTGAAGCCCTCGCCGCCCTCGTCGTGAACAAGATCCGTGGTACCCTCAACGTGTGTGCCGTCAAAGCCCCTGGCTTCGGCGATCGCCGCAAGGCCATGCTCGAAGACATCGCGGTCCTCACCGGTGGCAAATGCATCACCGAAGACCTCGGCCTCAAGCTCGAGAACCTCACCCTCGCCGACCTCGGCAAGGTTAAGCGCGTCGTCGTCGACAAGGAAAACACCACCATCGTCGAAGGCACCGGCAAGAGCTCCGACATCCAAGGCCGCGTGAAACAAATCCGCCGCCAGATCGACGAGACCACCTCCGACTACGACCGCGAGAAGCTCCAAGAGCGCCTCGCCAAGTTGGCCGGCGGTATCGCCGTCATCAACGTCGGCGCCGCCACGGAAGCCGAGATGAAGGAAAAGAAGGCCCGCGTCGAAGACGCTCTCCATGCGACCCGCGCGGCCGTTGAAGAGGGTATCGTCGCCGGCGGCGGCGTCGCTCTCCTCCGCACCATCAAAGCCATCGAAGCCCTCAAGCTCGAAGGCGACGAAGCGTTCGGCGCCCAGATCGTGCGTCGCGCCATCGAACACCCCATTCGCGCGCTCTGCACGAATGCCGGCGTCGACGGCGGCGTGGTGGTCAAAGAAGTCCTCAGCTCGAAGGGCAACGTTGGTTACAACGTCGCCACCGATAAGTTCGAAGACCTCGTCAAAGCCGGCGTTGTGGACCCCACGAAGGTCACCCGCACCGCGCTGCAAAACGCCGCGTCCATCGCTGGCCTCTTGCTGACGACCGAGTGCATGATCACCGAGATCCCCGAGAAGAAGGAAGCGGCCGGCGGCGGCCACGGCCATCCTCCCGGCGGCGGCATGGACTACTAAGTCCGCGCCGATCTCTCGATCACGCTAGGTAAAAAATTCAAGGCGCTCCGCTCACCGCGGGGCGCCTTTTTTTATGCTCCAAATCCACGGCGCAACATATATGCATCGTAAACTTAAACCCCTTTTCAAAGATGAGATGCATGATCGAACTAGCGAGAAATATGCTCGGTGGTTTGCGTTTTTACGGATCGCTGGCGGCTGGGTTGGGCGCGATATTTTTTTCGCCGGGGTTGTCTGCGGCGAACGCGTCCAGCGAGCCCATCAACGCGG
>CAJAFD010000524.1 GCA_903938935.1 uncultured Opitutia bacterium | reverse complement strand
TGTCCGCGGCGAACGCGCCCAACGAGCCCATCAACGCGGACTCGGCAGCGCCGCGCATCGAAGCCTTGCGCCGCGAGATCGCGCATCACGACGAACTTTATTACAAAAAAGCCGCGCCCGAAATCTCCGACGCCGCGTATGATCGGCTGAAGCAAACCCTCGCCGCGCTCGAACAAAAATTCCCCGCCGCAGCTGCCGGGGAATCGCCGAGCGAGTCCCTCGGCGACGATCGCACGGGCGCATTTGCGCTGTATCGGCATCGCGAGCGCATGCTCAGCCTCGAAAAAAGTTACCGCGAATCCGACGTGCGGGCGTTTCACGCGCGACTCGCGCAGCGCGTGCGCGGCGCCGAACTCGTTTTTGTGATCGAACCCAAATTCGACGGACTCGCCGTGAGCGTGACGTACGAAAAAGGCCGGCTCGTCCGCGCGGTCACGCGCGGCAACGGCGTCGAAGGCGACGACGTCACTGCCAACGCGCTCACGATCGCCGCGTTGCCGCGGCAGTTGCGCGCCGTCGCGCCCGACGGCACGGCGCTCGCGTTGCCCGACGTGATTGAGCTGCGCGGAGAAATTTATCTGCCGCTCGCGGAGTTCGCGCGCATCAACCGCGAACGGGAAGCGGCCGGCGAGGCGCCGTTTGCCCATCCGCGCAATCTCGCCGTGGGCACGCTCAAGTTGCTCGATCCGCGTGACGTGGCGGAGCGGAAACTCGCGGTGGTTTTTTATGGCTGGGGCGCGTGGCTGCCGACGACGGCGCAGCCCGTTTCGCAGCACGAGTTTCACGCGCGCGTGCGCGCATGGGGTTTGCCCGCGTTGGAGCGCTACACGATGGCGCGCACGGCGGATGAAGTGTGGGCAGCGATTCGGGATTTTGATCGGACGCGTCCGGGGCTCGCGTTTCCGGTCGATGGTGCGGTGGTGAAACTGGATGACGTTGCGCCGCGCCCAGAACTTGGCGCCACGGAGCACGCGCCGCGCTGGGCGACGGCGTATAAATTTGCGCCCGAGCGCGCGGAGACGCAGGTGCTCGGGATCACGGTGCAAGTCGGGCGCACGGGTGTGCTCACGCCGGTCGCGGAACTCGCGCCCGTGACGCTCGCGGGTTCGACGATCGCGCGGGCGACGTTGCACAACCGCGATGAAATCGCGCGCCAAGATATCCGCGTGGGTGATTTCGTTTTTTTAGAAAAAGCGGGTGAAATTATTCCAGCGATCGTCGGCGTGAACACGGCGCGGCGCGTCGCGACCAATCGCTCGTTTGGGTTTCCGACGACGTGTCCCGCGTGTGGCACGGCGGTCACGTCGGACGCGGGGACGGCGGCGGTGCGTTGTCCGAATTTCGAGTGTGTGGCGCAGGTGCGGCTACGTTTGCAGCATTTTGCGTCGGCGGCGGGCGTGGAGATCGAGGGGCTCGGGCCGGCGTTGATCGAGGCGCTGGTCGAGCGCGGCGCGGTCAAGGGCGTCGCGGATCTTTATCGGCTGCGGCGCGAGACGTTGCTGGCGTTGCCTGGTGTCGGCGCGAAGACGGCGGAGCGCGTGCGCGCGAGCATCGAGCGCAGCAAGCACGCGGAGCTGTGGCGATTTATTCACGGGCTCGGTTGGCCGCAGATCGGCCCGAGCGCGGCGAAAGTGTTGGCGGGGAAATTTAGGACGTTGGATGCGTTGGCGGCGGGGAACGTGGCGGATTTTTCGGCGGTATTGGGCGCGGAGCGGGCGGCGGGGTTGGCGGTTTATTTTAAAGAAACGGGGCAGTGCGCGGTGATCATGGAGTCGTTGGCATTGGGCGTGCGGCCGTTGGCGCCGGCGGGAGCGACAGGGGCTTTGGCGGGAAAGATTTTTGTGCTGACGGGTACGTTGCCGCAGCACACGCGAGCGCAAGCTGAGGAAAAAATTATCGCGGCGGGCGGAAAGGTTTCGGGCAGCGTGAGCCGCAAGACGGATTACGTCGTAGCGGGCGAGGGGAGTGGGGCGAAGCTCGAGTCGGCCCGCGCGCTCGGCGTGCCAGTGATCGACGAGGCGGAATGGTTGCGGTTGTTGGGCGAGAAGTGAGCGGAAGGGACTGCGGCGGGTGGCGTCTGCGGGCTGGCGCGTGGATGGATTTGGGTTTTTATGAGGATTAATTATGGAGCTCATTTTTTTCGGCACCGGGACTTCGCAGGGCGTGCCTATGATAGCGTGTGATTGCGCCGTGTGTCGCTCGACCGATCCGCGCAATCGGCGCACGCGCGCCTCGGTGCATGTGGTGATGGATGGATTGCACATTCAGGTGGATGCGGCGCAGGAGTTCCGGCTCCAGTGTTTGCGGGAAAATGTCCGCCAACTGGATGTGTTTATCCTCACGCACGGGCACACGGATCACATCACGGGCATGGATGATTTGCGGCGTTTCTGTGATCTGCTCGGAGGGGAAGGGTTGCCGGTGTATTCGACCGATGAAGGTATCAGCCGCGTGTTGGCGATTTATCCTTACGCGATTATGGAGCGGCCCGTGGTGAAGGGTTATCCGGCTTTTAAACTTAAGGAATTGCCGCCCGTGCTGGAGTTGCCGCAAGGGACGATCCAATCGACGCTGCTGCCGCAC
>CAJAFD010000523.1 GCA_903938935.1 uncultured Opitutia bacterium | reverse complement strand
GAACGCACGACGAAGTTGTTGTTGGATTGGCGGATTCCCTTTACGTGCTTGGCGACCGGATTGATCGAGCTGCTTGAAATCAAGGCGCGTTCGGGGCGCGGCGAGCAACGCGTGACGCTCTCCAACCAAGCCAATCCACAGAGCGAGTTGGCGGTGCTGACGTTGCCGCCGGGCGCGGCGATTGTGTTGCGGCCGAGTTTTTTGGCGGGGGTCATCGTGCCGGAAGGCGGAAAGCTGGAGATGCGTCGTCGCTGGCAACTCTGGCGCTGGCAGGCTTGGGTGACGTTGCAGTTTCGTTTTTTTGAATTTGTTGGGCCGTGTCGCTTGATCGTCGCGGGCAGCCGCGGGGTGCGCGCTGAGCGCTTGGCCGAGCGCGAAGGCCAAGCGATGCCGGCCCGTCGCGCTAATCAAGATGCGACGGTCGGCTTCACGCCGAATCTCGACTACCGGCCCGTGCGCGCGGAGACGTTTTGGAGTTATTATCGCGGCGTGAATCCTTTGTTTGATGATCTGTTTGCCGGACGTGGGATATTTTTGTGTCAGGAGATTTCGGCCGAAGGCGATGCGAGCCGGGCGCGGCATTTTTGGGGAGGGCTCTGGGGCGCGTTGACGAAAATCTTCGGGCTTTGACTCGACGTCGCGAGGCGCTGGAGTGAGGGAATATGTCCATGCAGGCAGACGATCAAATCGCGGTGTTGTTCGATTGGGATGGCGTGATCATCGATTCTTCGCGCCCCCATGAAGAGAGCTGGGAACGCCTCGCCGCGGAGGAAAAAAAGACGCTGCCGAGCGATCATTTTACGGTCGGATTTGGGAAGAAGAACGAGTGGATTATACCGCATCTGTTGCGCTGGACCGCGGCCGACGATGGGGCGCAGGTGAAACGACTGTCGTTGCGCAAGGAAGCGCTGTATCGGGAAATCATCGTGGAGCGTGGATTGAAGGCGTTGCCCGGCGTGCACGAGTTTCTCGCGCGCTTGAAGGCGGCGGGCGTGCCGAATTGCATCGGCTCGTCGACGCATCGGGAAAATATCACGACGATCTTGGGCGTGCTCGGGTTTGAAGGTTTGTTTGGCGGGATGGTGACCTCGGAAGACGTGACGCACGGCAAGCCGCATCCGGATGTTTTCTTGAAAGCGGCGGCCAAGACGGGCGTGCCACCGGCGCGTTGCGTGGTGTTTGAGGATGCGTTGCCCGGCATCGAAGCGGGCCACGCGGGTGGGATGAAGGTGGTGGGCGTGGCGACGACGCACCCGGCGGAGGTGTTGCACGGAAAAGTTCATCGCGTCGTGACGCGATTGGATGAGCTGACAGTTGCGGATTTGCGGGCGTTGGTTTCCGGTTGAACATGCTTTTCAAGCTCGCATCCGATTACCAACCGAAGGGCGATCAGCCGCAGGCGATCGCGCAGCTGGTGGCATCGATCAAGGCGGGCAATAAACATCAGACGCTCCTCGGCGTGACCGGCTCGGGCAAAACCTTCACGATGGCCAACGTCATCGCGCAGTGCGACCGACCGACCTTAATCATCTCGCACAACAAGACGCTCGCGGCGCAGCTCTACTCGGAGTTTAAGAATTTTTTCCCCGACAACGCCGTCGAGTATTTCGTCAGTTACTACGATTACTATCAGCCCGAGGCCTACGTGCCTTCGAGCGACACCTACATCGAGAAAGATTCGTCGATCAACCAGGAGATTGAGCGCTTGCGCATCGCGACGACGAGTTCGCTCGTGTCGCGCAAAGACGTGATCGTGATCGCGAGTGTTTCGTGCATCTACGGCCTCGGCTCGCCCGAGACGTTTTCCGAAATGCGCATCGCGATCCGCATGCACGACGAACTGGGGCGCAATGCGTTTCTCGAGCGGCTCGTGGAAAACCGCTACGAGCGTAACGACTACGAACTAAAACGCGGCTGCTTTCGCGTGCGCGGTGATGTGGTCGATGTGATGCCTGCGTACCTCGAACACGGATTGCGGGTGGAGTTTTTTGGCGATGCCGTGGATGTGATCACGGAGTTTGAGCCGATCAGCGGCAACGTGATCCGCACGCTCGACCAATTCGATCTCTACCCGGCGAACCAATATGTGACAACGCGCGGCAAACTCGAACCCGCGATCGCCTCGATCAAGGCCGAGCTCGAGGAGCGCGTAGCCTATTTCGAATCGAAGGGGCTCTATCTTGAAGCGCAGCGGATCAAGATGCGCGTGAGCTACGACCTCGAGATGCTGCAGGAAATGGGCTTCTGCAACGGCATCGAAAACTACTCGCTGCAATTAACCGGGCGCAAACCCGGCTCGCGGCCGTTTTGCCTCATCGATTTCTTTCCGAAGGATTTTTTGCTGATGATCGACGAGAGTCACGCGACGGTTTCTCAGATCGGTGGCATGTTTAACGGCGACTTAGCGCGCAAGACGACGTTGGTGAATTTCGGCTTCCGGTTGCCCTCCGCGCTCGATAACCGACCGCAAAATTTCCCCGAGTTCCAGCAGATCACGGGTCAGACGCTTTATGTGTCAGCGACGCCGGCGAAATTTGAATTGGAGTGTTCGGCCGTGATCGCGGAGCAGTTGATCCGGCCCACGGGTCTTTTGGATCCGGTGATCACGATTCGCACAACCAAGGGCCAAGTCGAAAATCTCAAGAGCGAGATCAACCTCGCCGTGGCGGCGGGAGAACGCGTGCTCGTCACGACGTTGACGAAGCGTCTCTCGGAAGACCTCACGAGTTACCTGCGGGAATCAAAAATCAAAGTCGAATACCTGCATTCGGATATCGATGCGATTGAGCGCGTGGAAATTCTGCGAAACCTGCGGCTGGGAAATTTTGATGTCCTTATCGGGATCAACTTGCTGCGCGAAGGGTTGGATTTGCCCGAAGTGGCGTTGGTGGCGATCCTCGACGCCGATAAAGAAGGTTTTCTGCGCAGCGAAACCAGTCTCGTTCAGACGGCGGGACGCGCGGCCCGTCACGAAAAAGGCCGGGTGATTTTCTACGCGGACAAGGAGACCGATTCCATCAAGCGGACGATCGCCATCACGAATTACCGCCGCGAAAAACAAATCGCCTACAATCTCGAACACGGCATCACGCCGCGCAGCGTGAAGCGCTCGGCGCAATCCAGTCTGCATCTTTACGACGGCTCGGGCCGCAAAGATGAGGAACCGGCCGTCGCGGAAAACGCGGACGATGTCGCAGCGGTGATCGCCGAGCTCGAAGAAGACATGCAGGCGGCCTCGGGGCGGCTGGAGTTTGAGCGCGCGGCGTTATTGCGCGATCAGATCGAGGCCAAGGATTACGCGACGCGCGGGCGCAAAGCAGGCAAGCCAGCGGCGGCGAAATTCAGCGCGCGGCGCAAGTGAGCGCGCCGCGCCGGACACGCGGGCTTATTTGGCGCGGGCGGGGTTGAGCACGCCGATGCAGGGCAAATTGCGGTAGCGCTCGGCGAAATCGAGGCCGTAGCCGATCACGAATTTGTCGGGGATTTTGAAGCCCACGAAATCCGCTTCGAAGTCGACTTCGCGACGACCGACTTTGTCGAGAAGTACGCAGGAGCGTAGGCTCGCGGGATTGAGTTTGCGGACGAGACCGGCGACGAGTTGCAGCGTTTTCCCCGTGTCGAGAATGTCGTCCACGATCAGTACGTGACGGTTGAGAATATCGAGAGTCAGGCTGGCGACGACTTGGGGCGTGCCGACGGATTTCGTTTTTTCGCCGTAGCTGGAAATGCGGATGCAGTCGAGGCGCACGGGGTTGTCGATCTCGCGCATGAGGTCGGCGGTAAACATGATCGCTCCGTTGATGAGGGAAACGATCGTGAACTCGCCGTCGCCGTACGTGGCTTTGAGTTCCTGCGCAATGGAGCGCACGCGTTTTTTGATCTGGGCCTCGGTGTAGAGGACGCTTTCGAGGTCCGGGTGAATGGCGGCGGGCTTTCGCTTGGTTCGGGTCGGCATGGAATTGAGACGGAGCGAGACAAACCGGCGGCAGCGAGGCAACCGGTTCTCTAGGGTTGGCTGAGGTTTATTACTTTGACTTGGCGTGGGGTGAAATCTTGCCTCCGCGGCTGTCCACGCCCGGCATGATTTCCATCAAAATCCAGCAACTGACGAAGCGTTTCGGAGCCGTCACGGCGTTGCATCAACTCGATCTTACGATTGAGCCGGGTGAGTTGTTTTTCCTGCTCGGGCCTAGCGGCTGCGGCAAGACGACCCTGTTGCGCAGCATGGCGGGTTTTTACATCCCGGAGGAAGGGAAGATTTTATTCGGCGATGAGGACGTGACGCGACTCGCACCGCACAAGCGAAACACGGGCATGATGTTTCAAAGCTACGCGCTCTGGCCGCATATGTCGGTTGCGGAGAATGTGGCGTTCGGCCTCGAGGAGCGACGCGTGTCGAAGGATGAAATTCGGCGGCGCGTCGGTGAGGCGTTGGAGTCCGTGCGCATGGGCAACTACGCGGATCGCAAACCCAATCAACTTTCCGGAGGCCAGCAGCAACGCGTGGCGTTGGCGCGGGCGCTGGTGATCCGGCCTCGGTGTTTGTTGTTGGATGAACCGTTGTCGAATTTAGATGCGAAATTGCGACTCGAGATGCGCACGGAGATTCGGCGCGTCTGCAAAGAGTTTAAGCTCACGACGGTTTATGTGACGCATGATCAAAAAGAGGCGCTCTCGGTTTCGGACCGGATGGCGATTTTGGAAAGCGGACGGATTTTGCAGGTTGGTACGCCCCGGGAAGTTTATAAACGGCCGACGCGTAAGACGGTCGCGCATTTCATCGGTGAGACGGATTTCATCGCCGGCAAGGTCGTTGGAATTTTAAAGGATTCCGCTACGGTGGAGACGGCGATCGGTCGTTTTGATGGAGTCTTGGGGGATCCGACGTGCCCGCCTGTGGTGGGGCAGGACGTGACGCTCTCGATTCGGCCCGAATGTTGGGAGTTGAGTCATGTGCAGCAGACGCCGCAGAACTCCGTGCGTGGCACGATCGGCGGTTTTGTCTATCTCGGCGAAGTGGCGCAGTATGATTTGTTGGTGCGCGACCGAGTGCTAAAAGTTTTTGAGCGTAATCCGCGTTTTGTGGACGGAGCCTCGCGCGGCGAGTTGTTCGCGACCGTGGCGCCGGAGGATGTTGTCATCTTGGTGGGCTAAGCGAGCGCATGCTGCGGCAGATCATCATTGTTCTGGCGTTAGTCGCGACGGTGGCTTTGCCCTTTGCTCTGCGGCCCAAGCAGACGACGGCGGAAAAGGCGGATGTCGCGTTGGTGTTGGTTACGCCGCACAATGAGGCGATCCGGCATGAATACGCACGTGGGTTTCGTGACTGGTACCACGCCCGCACGGGCAAGACCGTCGCGATCGACTGGCGTGTGATTGGTGGCACGAGCGAGATCGCACGCTTTCTCGAAGGTGAATATGTCGCGTCGTTTCAGAATATCTGGACGCAGAAACTCGGCAAAAAATGGAGCGCGGAAATTCAGGCGGGTTTTCAAAATGGGAAGTTGCCTGCGGACGCACCCGCTTGGGTAAAAGAGGCGCGGGCGGCATTTTTGAACTCGGATGCCTCGTGCGGCATTGATCTTTTTTTTGGCGGCGGCACGTACGATTTCGACAAACAAGCGAAGGCGGGGCGCATCGTGGACAGCGGAATTTTGAAGTTACATCCCGAATGGTTCACCGATGCGGTCATCCCGCGCACGTATGCCGGCGAGGAATATTGGGACAAAGACGGGCGTTGGATCGGCAGTGTGTTGAGCGCCTATGGTATTATTTTTAACCGCGATTCATTGAAACGCCTGGGGATCGAGCACGAGCCGCAGCAATGGACGGATTTGCAAGACCCGCGCTTGATGGGCGAGGTCGCACTCTGTGATCCGACCAAGAGCGGCTCGATCGCGAAGGCGTTTGAAAATGTGATCCAGCAGCAGATGCAACGGCGGTTAAACGCGCTGCTCGCGGAGAATCCCTCGGGTGATGCCAAAGTACGCGAGCAACGCGCGGTGCGGGAGGGGTGGATCGCGGGGTTACAGTTGATGCAGCTCGTCGGGGCGAATGCGCGCTATTTTACGGATACCTCGCAAAAGCCGCCGATCGATGTGGCCGCCGGGAATTGCGCGGTCGGCATGTGCATTGATTTTTACGGACGTCAGCAGGAGGAAGCGGTGAAACGGCGGGGGTTTTCGGGCCGCATCGGCTACGCTTCGCCGGCAGGTGGATCGGTGAGCTCGGTTGATCCGGTCGCGTTGTTGCGCGGCGCCAAAAACCAAGCGGTCGCGGTCGCGTTTATCGAATACGTGCTCTCGATGGAGGGGCAAAAACTTTGGAATTTTCAACCCGGGGTGGCTGATGGGCCAGAGCGTTTTGCGCTCCGACGCTTGCCGGTGCGGCGAGATTTTTACGCGCAGCATGCATGGTTGGCGTTGCGCAGCGATCCGGAAGCGCAGCCGTTTGAGCAGCGTGATCAATTGATTTACCGCAATGAATGGACGGGCACGGTGTTCCGCGAGATGGCCTTTGTGATTCGCATCATGTGCCAAGACACGCACGCGGAGCTGACCAGCGCATGGCGGGCGATCAACGCCGCCACCCCAACGGCCCGCGCGGAGGCCTTGGCGGTGTTGGCGGATCTTTCGGCGGTTGATTACGGGCGCGTGAACAAAGAAATCCGGCAGGCGCTGGGTTCTAAAAACAAGGTCGACGAGATTCGTATGGCGAACGAACTCGGCGCGACGTTTCGCCGGAACTATCAACGTGCTGAAGCCATCGCGCGCGCGGGCGCGGCAGGCCGTTAAAACGCACCTCGTGCTGACTTACAGACGGGCGAAGCTGGCGGCGTAAGCGGCTTTGTCGGCGGCTTTGAAAAACGAAGTGCCGGCGACAAACGTGTCGGCTCCGGCGGCGCGGCATTCCGCGCCGGTTTGCAGATCAATGCCGCCATCCACTTCGAGCCGGAACGATAGATTGTGTTCGGCTCGCCACATCGCGAGCTGCGTCAATTTCGGCAGCATATCGGTGCGGAACGGTTGTCCGCCGAAGCCGGGTTGCACAGTCATGACGAGCACGAGATCGACGGCGGCGAGCAGGGCTTTTACGGCGCTGGCTGGGGTGTCGGGATTTAAGACGATGCCGGCTTGGCAACCGAGGGCGCGGATGCGGGCCAAGGTGGCGGCATGGTCGTAATCGGGCTCGATGTGGATGCTGATGAGATCAGTGCCTGCGTGCGCGAAGGCTTCGACGTAGTGGTCGGGGCGCGCGAGCATCAGGTGGGTGTCAAAAAAAAGCGTGTTACCGTGGCGGCGGAGGGCGGTGACGGTTTCGGGACCGAACGTCAGGTTCGGGACAAAGTTGCCGTCCATGATGTCGATGTGCAGCCATTTCAAGCCGAGTTCTGCGACGGTGGCGGCGCTGGCGGCAAGGTGCGCGTGATCGCCGGCAAGGAGCGAAGGGGCGAGTAGGGGCGCGTGTATCACGTGGGGCAGAGAAACGGGCCTTGGCTGGTGGCGCAAGATTGGAGCGCGTCGAACCGATTGGGGCCGAGGCTAACTGGCTTCACCACACGTCGAGGACGGCGTGGGTGACTTTGGCGGCGAGCGCTTCGGCGAGCAGTGGCAGGGTTTGATATTCCGCTTGAAGTTGGCCGCTAACGACGGTGCCGGAGGGCAGGTTTTTTTCACTATCGGTGTAGGCGTCGCGGCGGGCCTCGATGAGACGTTCGTCAAAAAGCGGTCGTCCCGTGCGGCGGTCGGTGAGGGTGCATGCGGCGCTGAGAGTGAGGGTAAATTTACGCGCGAGCCCGGTGTCGTCGCGGCGTTGGGTGGCGACTTCGCGGCGGTAATCGATGAGGTGAAGCTTGAGGGTGGCCTCGGCGGCTTCGGGGGAATTGACGAGGGTGACGCGACCATCGCGGACAAACGCGGCGCGGATCTGCGTCTCAAGTGTCGCCTGTGACTGCGGCAGGAGAATCTTGGTGGTTACCGGCTCTACGTAGAGGGTGGTGAAGGTCGGTTTCGCACCGGCGCCGAGTTGGTAATGGGCACAGCCATTGGCCAAGATGATCAGTCCAGCACAGGCGACGAGAGCAAAGAGCGGACGGAGCATGGCGCTTTAAAAATCCGCTGAAGGCGCGGAGGCTCAGAACAGCCAGAAACGCTTTTTCTTGCCGGCTTCGGGTGGGACGGGTTTGCCCTCAGCGCCTGCTTCGACTTCGACGAGGCGGAGCTTGGCACGTTTGGCGACTTCGGAGTCGGGGTAGGCGGTGATCGCTTCGTTATAAAAAACTTTGGCGGCTTTGAAGTTACTGCGTTTGTAGAGGTAGAAGTCGCCGATCTTCATTTTGCTTTCTGCGATGACGACCTTCATGCTGTCGAGGCCTTTGGCGGCAGCCGCGATGGTGGGATCGCTGGGGAAGAGGATCATGAAATCTTCGAAATAAGTGACGGCCTCTTTAGAGGAGGCTTGGTCGTAGTAAGGCCCTTCAACGAGGCCGGCGTGGGCTTGGGCGAGCTTCAGGTAGGCGTCGGGGGCGAGGAGGCTTTGAGGGTAGGAATTGATCATGCGGTCGAGGGCGTCGATCGCTTCTTCGGGTTCGCGGAGTTTTTGGTGGCCGCGGGCAATGTTCATGAGCGCGAGCGGGGCGTAGTCGCTGTAGGGCGCGTTCATGAGCAAGAACTCAAAGTATTCGATGCCTTTCTCGCGGTTGCGGAAACCCGGCAGCCAACCCCAGGTGCGGTTGCGGGCGCCGTCGAGGAGGGCGCTGGCGATGCGGTATTGTTCGCCGATGATTTCGGCGAAGTATTTGCTGTTGGGGTAACGACCGACGACACCTTGGTAAGATTCGAAGGCTTTAAAGTATTCTTTGCGACTGAGGTGGAGTTTGGCCGCGCGGTAAAGGGCTTCGGGGGCGTAGATCGAGTTCGGATATTTCTTGGCGACTTTGTTGTAAGAACTGAGGGCAGAGCCGACGCTTTTGTTTTCCTCGGCTTCGCGGGCCTTGTTCATGAGATCGACAGCGTTGCGACCATCGCTGCCCAGTAGGCCGGATACAGCTCCCCCTTCGACTTGCCAGCCGGTCCCGGGTTTCCAGACGAGATCGGCGGCCAATCGGGCTGGCTGGGCGAGAAAAAGAGCCGCGAGCGTGAGCGCGAGGACGGGCAGGCGGCGGAGAAATAGGTTCGACATGACGGCGTAAATCACCAGCGAAGCAGCGCGCTACCGTAGGTCAAGCCCGCCCCGAACGCGACGAGGAGCGTGAGGTCCCCGGACTTGATGCGGCCGGAGCGGCGCGCTTCGTCCAAGGCGATGGGAATCGAGGCGGCAGAGGTGTTGCCGTAGCGGTCGAGGTTGACGAAGAATCGCTCCAAAGGGAGCTCTAGGTACTGGGCAATGGCCTCGATGATGCGGAGGTTCGCTTGATGTGGAATCACGAGCGCAATCTGATGCGCAGGAATGGCGTGTTGTTCCAAAATATCCCGGGCGGCTTCTTCCATCCCGCGGACGGCGTACTTAAACACTTCTTTACCCTTCATCTTGAGGAAGTGGTCGCCACCGGCGAGAGAGTCGGCGGTCGCGGGGGCGTTGCTGCCACCGCCAGGGATGCAGAGGAGATCGACGCAGTCGCCATAGGCACCGAGCTTGGTGCCGAGGAGCCCGACGTTGGGTTGGGCGGAGGCGCCCACCACGACGGCGCCGGCACCGTCTCCAAACAGCACGCAGGTGGTGCGGTCTTTCCAATCTACAATGGAGGAGAGTTTTTCGGCCCCGATCACAAGGGCGTGACGGTAACGACCGGAGCCGATCATCGCACTCGCGGTGTCGAGAGCGTAAATAAAGCCGGAGCACGCGGCGTTGAGATCGAAACATGCGGTCGAGGTCGCGAGCCCGAGTTTATGTTGAACGATGCACGCGGTGGCGGGCATCGGTAGATCGGGCGTGATCGTCGCAACAATCAGCAGGTCGATATCAGTGAGCTGGAGTTTGGCGTCGGCGATGGCGAGACGTGCGGCGTGCACGGCCATGTCGGAGGTCGTTTCGCCGGGAGCCGCGATGTGGCGTTCGCGGATGCCGCTGCGAGTGCGAATCCACTCGTCGGACGTCTCAATGGTGAGAGCGAGCTCGGCGTTGGTGAGGACGCGAGCGGGGGCGTACGCACCGGTGCCGAGAATAACCGTGGATGCAGGAGATGACATGCGGGCGCGGGCGAGAGGGAGCCTCAAAGGGTGGTTGCGGGCGGGGGACCGCTGAGGATCTCGTTGGCGCGGGCGATGTCGGCTTCGATGCAGAGATTCATGTCGGCCTTAATAATGGCGCGGGCGGCGTGGATGGCACTGCTGATGGCGCGGGCGTTGGAGGAGCCGTGCGCTTTTAAGATGTTGCCGCGGACGCCGAGGAGGGGCGCACCGCCGTAGCGCTCGGGGTTGATGCGTTCTTTAAGGGCGGTGAAGGCGCCTTTAGCCAAGACGGCACCCGCGGCGCGCAGGGGGTTAGCTTGCAGCTCTTCGCGGAGCATGCCGGAGAAGAACTTCACGAGCGATTCCCAGCTCTTGAGCATGATGTTGCCGACGAAGCCGTCGCAGACGACTACGTCGACATGATCAGTGAATACTTGAAAGCCTTCGATTGGGCCGACGTAGTTTATGATGTCGCCGATACGTCGGAGTTGTTCGTTGGTCTCGGTGATCAGGGCGTTGCCTTTGCCGTCCTCGGTGCCGATGGTCATCAGACCGACGCGTGGGGCGGCGATCCCGAGCATGACGCGGCAATAATGCGAACCGAGAATGGCGTTGTGCACGAGGTGCTCGGGCTTGGCCTCGGGGTTGGCGCCGGCATCGATTAGAATGAAGTGGCCGCCTTGACGGGGTATTACGGCGGCGAGGGCAGGGCGATTGACGCCTTCCATCATGCGGAGGCGTAGCGTGCCGCCGGCCATCAATGCGCCGGTGTTGCCGCAACTGACGAGCACGCTGGCGTCGCCATTTTTGACGAGTTCGATGGCCCGGACCATCGAAGAATCCTTCTTTTTCTTCAGCGCCATCAGCGGTTTGTCGTCCATGGTGACGACTTCCGAGGCGTGAAAAATGGAGAGGGTGGGCCCGAGACTCAGGCCGGCCTCTTGAATCAGGGGCTCCAACAAAGCCTGATCACCGACGAGGGTGATCGGGTCGAGTTGAGGGTCGCGTTTTTGCGCAAGTTTGACGCCGGCGACGACCTCGGCAGGGCCGAGATCTCCGCCCATGGCGTCAACTGCGATGCGACGGGGTGTTCCCGAAGACATATCCTCCGCGGGTGGCGGGGCGAGGGAGGGAACGCGAGGCTTAGGCCTCGACGTTGAGTACTTGGCGGCCGCGATAGAGGCCGGTCTTGGGGTTTACGCGGTGGCGACGGTAGAGCGTGCCATCGACGGGATCCTTCGCGAATTCAGGAGCGATGAAAGCGTTGGCGGCGCGACGATTGGCGCTGCGGCGTTTGGACTGTTTGCGTTTCGGATTAGCCATGTGAGTGGTGAGTTAGGTGTGAGGGGACGTCGCCCAAGCGAGTCCTATGATGTGGTGAAAGGGTCGGATTTAAGGCGGAGGGTTTTGCGCGTCAAGCGCACTTATTGCAGGAAACCGCTGGCGAGCAGCGCGGTCAGGAGCGCCGCGACCCCCAAGCGGTACCAAGCAAAGGCGCCGAGCCCATGGCGCGTGAGCCAGTTCACCAGAAAACGCACGGACAGCGCCGCCGTGATCGCGGCCACGATCGCCCCCAGTGCGACGTGCGACCAGCCGAAAACTTGGAGCATCGCGGCTCCGCTTTTGTAACTCTTATAAACCGTGGCGGCGCTTAAGGTCACAAAACCGAGCAGAAAGCTAAATTCCGCCGCCCGTCGCGGCTCGAGTCCGGAAAAATAGCCGCCGACAATCGTCGTCATCGACCGGCTCGTGCCCGGCCATAGCGCCAGACATTGCAAAGCGCCGATGTCGGCGGCTTGACGCGCCGTGAGCTCGATGGGCGCCGTCGAGTTTTGCGCGGAACGATGGCGCCGCCGCCACGCCTCCGCATAAAACATCAGCCCCGCTCCAGCGACTTGCGCGGCAATCACCGCTGGAATGGAAAATAAATGCGCATCAATCCAGTCGTGAAATAAAAACCCGAGCGCGGCCGCCGGCACGAACGCAATCATGAGATGCTGCAACAGACGCAAGCCACTCGGGTCACGCCCCAACAGCCCACGTACAACCGAGATCAACTGCGCCCAATAAAGCAGCGCTACGGCGGCGATGGCGCCGAATTGGATCACGACGCTGTAAGTGTCCGCGGCCAGTTTTACCGTCAAAGGAATGCCGGCGGGATGTTTGGGCGACGGCGCGCGGTACCAAAGCGGTTGTCCTTTGTTATCGACGAGCGGACGTTCGCTCTCCAGCCCGAGAAAATGCGTCGCGATGATCAAGTGGCCAGTAGAAGAGACGGGTAAAAACTCGGTCACGCCCTCGACGACTCCCAGCACTAAGGCGTCGGTGAGGCTTAACTCCGCAGCGGGCGCCGCAGCCTTCTCGATTGGCGCGGTCGTCGTCGCGGCTTCGGCAGAAATTAAGGCCGCGGTGATATAAATGAGCAACATTCGCACAGCAGGTTGTTTTCAAGATTGGAGAGAGGGTGCAAATTTATTTGCGGACGGCGAAGGCCTGCGCTCTTTCAAGTTCGCATGACGGACCTCGCCGCGCTCACCACTCAACTCCAAGCCCGCCAAGATTTATTACCCGCCCAGATCGAGGGTGCGGCGGCAGCGTTGGCGGAGGTCGAGCAGAGCGAAGAAATCAAAGCGGCTTTTCTTACGGCTCTCTCGGCGAAGGGTGAATCGGTGGCCGAGGTGGCGGGATTTGCGCGAGCGTTTCGTGCGCGGGCGGTGGATCCTGGCGTGGGTGAATGGTCTGCGCGTGCGCTCGATATCGTCGGCACCGGCGGCGATCATGCGGGCGGGTTTAATATTTCGAGTTTGGTGGTGTTGGTGTTGGCTAGTGCGGGCGTGCCGGTAATGAAACACGGCAACCGCGGCATCACTTCAAAATGTGGCAGCGCCGATTTGCTCGCGGGATTGGGTGTCGATCTGGCGGCGCCGCCGGAGAAATTGCGGCGAGCGTTGGCGGAGTTGGGTTTCGTTTTCTTTTTCGCCCCGAATTACCATCCGGCCTTTAAACATATCGCACCCGTGCGCAAGGCCCTCGCCGCGCGCGGCCAACGCACGGTCTTTAATATCCTCGGACCGTTGATCAATCCGGGGCGGCCGGCCCATGTGTTGCTCGGCGTGTTTGCCGAAAGTTGGGTGGCGAAACTCGCCGGCGCCCTCGATGCGCTCGAATGCGCGGCGGGTTTGGTCGCGCATGGCGTGATCGGGCCGGGGCACGGGATCGACGAATTGACCACGGCGACGCCGAACCGCGTGCGCGGCGCGGGTCGGTTGCGTGAACTCGACGAGATGTGGCGCGCGGAGGATTTTGGTTTGGCGGTGGCGCCGTTTGCGGAACTGCAGGGCGGCGATGTCGCGGCCAATCTCGCATTGACGGAGGCTTTGCTCGCCGGCCGTGGCCCGGCGGGACTCGTCGATACGATCGCATTTAATGCTGCGGTCGCCTTGTGGCTCACCGGCAAAACGTCATCCGTGAATGACGGTCTCGCTGCGAGTCGTGAACTGCTGCTCGGCGGTGCCGTGAGGGCCAAGATCGCGGCGACGCGAGAATTTTACCAATCATGAAGCGCCTGTATTTTGGAACCGACGGTATCCGCGGAAAATTTGGCGGCCCGGTGATCAATGCAAGTTTTGCGTCTCAACTCGGTGGCGCGGTGGGGCAGTGGTTGCGGACTGCACGCGCGCCCGGTTCCACTGACTGGGTGTTGATCGGGCGTGACACGCGCGGTTCTGGCGCAGGGTTGGTCGCGGCCGTGGCGGCAGGCCTCGCGCAGGCCGGTTGGCAGGTGCGAGATCTCGGTGTGGTCCCGACGCCAGCGGTATCGCGCGCCGTGAAACAGCGCGGTGCGGCTCTCGGTGTGATGGTGACCGCTTCGCACAATCCTGCGGAGGATAACGGGATTAAGTTTTTCAACGCCGCGGGGGTGAAACTCACCGACGAACAAGAGTACGCGATCGAACAAGCTCTGGCGGATGCGCCGCCTGTCGTAGGAGTTCATCCGCAACCCGAGTCACTGAATGACGCGGGTGCGCTTTACATCGCGGCGGCGTGCGCGCTGTTGCCGGCGGGCGCCCTGCAAGGTTGGCGCATCGTGCTCGACACGGCAAACGGCGCGACGTGTGCGACCAGTCCGGCGGTGTTACGCGCGCTGGGCGCTGAGGTCGTGGGAATCGGCGATGCGCCCGATGGTTCCAATATCAACGCCCAAGTAGGCAGCGAACATCCTGAGGCGCTCGCGGCCCGCGTGCTCGCGACGGGGGCGCGGTTGGGCGTGGCGCACGATGGCGACGGTGATCGCTGCGTGCTGTGTGATGAACGTGGCGTGGTGCTCGACGGCGATGAAGTGCTGACGTTGCTCGCGACGCACGCGTTGGCGCAAGGGCGCCTCGTGAAACGCACGCTCGTGGTTACGGTGCAAAGCAATCTCGGCGTCGATGCCGCGGTCGCGGCCGCAGGCGGCCTGGTGCGTCGTACGGCCGTGGGCGATCGTTATGTGAGCGAAGAAATGTTGGCCAGCGGAGCGATGCTCGGCGGCGAGTCCTCGGGTCATGTGATTTGCGCGGAAGTCGCGCCGACGGGCGACGGCTTGGTGGCAGCGCTCAAGGTGATCGAAGTGATGTTGGCCACGGGCCGGCCGCTTTCTGAGCTGCGGCAGGTATTGCAGAAATTTCCCCAAGGCACGCGAGCGTTGCGCGTGAAGGACAAACGTCCGCTCGAAACGTTGCCAGCCGTGACGGCGGCGATCGTGGAACTCGAGCGTGAACTCGGGACGCGAGGGCGTTTGCTGGTGCGTTACTCGGGCACCGAGGCGAAATTGCGTTTGTTGGTCGAAGGGCCCAGCGATGCCGTGGTGACCGAGGCTCTGGCTCGCTTGGAAAAAGCGGTGCGGGCGGATCTCGAGGTCGTTTAGCTCTAGCGTTGACGCGTTCGGCGCGGGGCGGCTGATTCCAAAAGTATGCCCGAAGTCGCCGTCACCTCACTCGACCCTCGCCAGCAGAAACTTATCGATAACGCGCGCATCGCCCTCGATCGCGGCCAGCTCGATTACACGCTCGATGCCTGTGCGCAGGTGTTGAAAAGCGCGCCCGGTTGTCTGCCCGTGCGCCGGTTGCAACGCGCCGCGCAACTGCGCGATTTCCGCTCGAAAAATAAATTCATGGCGAAGGCTTTCGGTGGTTTTTCCGGCGGAGGTTTGATGTTTGGCGGTGGCAAAAAAGATCCGGCCAAGGCGCTGGAATCAGCCGAGGCGATGCTCGTGAAAGATCCGACGAGCGTGGCGGCGCTGAAACTTTTGGCGGAAGCGGCGACCGGCTTGGGCTTGCTCGAGACGGCGGCGTTTGCGCTCGATGCCGTGCGTGAGTTAGAGCCGGACAATCGCGCCAATTTGCTCGTGCTCGGAGAGGCTTGGATCGCGGCGGGCAAACCGGCCGAAGCGGTGAAGACCGCTGATGCGTTGCTCAAGTTGAAACCAGCCGACGCCGAGGCGCAGAGTTTGTTGCGCAAGGCTTCCGTCGCTCAGACGGTCACGAAGGGAAATTGGGATGCGCAGGGAAGTTTCCGGGACAAGTTGCGCGACGAAGCGCAGTCGATTTCTCTCGAGCAGGCCGCCAAAGTTGTCACCGGCGGCGATATGGCGCAGCGTCTGGTCGACGAGGCGCTCGCTCGGGTCCAAGCCGAACCGGCGAACCTCAATCACTACCGCGCGGTCGCGCAGGCTTATCGCCAGCTCGGGCGCAGCGATGAGGTGTTGGCCTGGGTGCGCAAGGCGCGGGCCTTGCCGGCGGGCGCGGCCGATCCTTCGTTGGAAAAAGAAGAATCGGAATTGCAGACGGCGTTGCTCGATGGGCGTTTGAAAAACGCGGAAGCGGCGGCGGCCGCGCAGCCGGGCGATGCGGCCCTCGCGACGGCGTTGGCGGCGGCGAAGGCCGAATTGGCCGCTTGGCGGCTCAATGAAGCCAAGCGCACGGTCGAGCGTTACCCCAACGATTTCCCGGCGCGTTTGGTGCTCGGTGAGTTGCTCTTGGCGGCGGGTCAGGTTGATGCGGCGCTCGTGCAATTCCAGCAGGCGCAAAAGGGCCCGCAGGTACGTGTGGCGGCGTTGATCGGTCTCGGGCGCGGATTCAAGTCGAAGAAAATTTTGGATCTCGCCGTGCTGCAATTTACGACCGCGAAGGCGGAATTGGCCGCGATGGATGAAACCAAAAAGTCGGTCGTTTATGAACTCGCTTCGTGTTACGAGGCGATGGGTAAACCCGAGGAAGCGATCACAGAATATAAACTGATTTACGGCGAAGACATCGGTTACCGTGACGTCGGGGAAAAAATCACGGCGCATTACTCAAAATGAAGCGCTCGTTGCGGCTGAGTTTGCTGGTGATTTCGGCTCTCTGGTTTGTTGCCACGGTAGCCTGCGCGGCGGATCTGCCCAAGCGCGGTTTGGAGATTTTTTGGATCGATTCCGAAGGCGGCGGTTCGACGCTCATCCTTACGCCGGCGGGTGAATCCGTGTTGATCGACACAGGTAATCCCGGCGGTCGCGATTCCGGCCGGATTGTGGCGGCGGCGCGCGCGGCGGGTATTAAACAGATCGATCACTTAATCGTGACGCATTTTCACGGGGATCATTTTGGCGGCGCGGCGGAAGTCGCCCAAGCGTTGCCCGTCGTTACGATTCACGATAAAGGAATCCCGGAGCGTGATCCGGATGGGCGCGCGGCGTCGAGTTTTCAGCTCCAGATCAAACCGTACCGTGAAATTGCGGCGAAGCGGGAGCGGGTTTTGCCCGGAACTGTGATCGCGTTGCGCGGAGTCTCGGGCCAGCCGGCGCCGGTGTTGCGTTGCTTGGCGGTGAATCAGCAGTTCGTTGCGGCTACGCCCGATCAGCAGAAGAAAACGTTGTTTACGGACGTGCCTGCGAAAGCGGTCGACGCAAGCGACAATGCTAACAGCACCGTCTGGCGCTTAGACTTTGGCGGTTTCAGATTTTTCGATGGCGGTGATCTGACGTGGAATATGGAGGCGAAGCTGGTCACGCCTCATGATTTGGTCGGCAACGTCGATGTCTACCAAACCAGTCATCACGGTCTCGACGTGAGCAACCATCCCGCGCTGGTCAAACAGCTCGCACCGACCGTCGTCGTGATGAACAATGGCGCGCGTAAAGGTGGCGAGGCTGGGACGTGGGCGACGTTGCGCGCGACCCCTTCGATCGCGGCGGTGTTTCAAGTGCACCGCAACGTTCGCGTCGGGCCGGAGGGAAATACGACGCCCGATCTGATTGCGAATCCGGATGAGGCCTGCGCGGGAAACCTCGTGCGTTTGGCGGTTGAGGCCGATGGCGCGAGTTACACCGTGGCGATTCCTGCGACAGGCGTGAGTCGGAAATTTGTGACTACGGCGAAGTGACGCCGTGCGGCTCTTTAGGCGGTTTCGCGGCCGCTGATAAACAGGGCGAGGGTAAAAAAGACGAAGCTAATGGCGAGTCGAGGCAGGTTGGTTTGTTCGCCGAAAAATAAAAGGGCCACGGCGACGGTTAGCGGGACCTTGAGATTATTGAGCACGGCTAAGGTGCCAGTGGCGACGCGCGTTGCGCCCAAATTCCAGAGAAAAAACGAGAGCCCCGAGGCGATGACGCCGAGGTAAAGCAGCGTGAGCACTTGCGTCGATGTTGGCTGGATCGCGGTCCAATCGGTTGTAAATGCACTGAAAATCCCGGTCAGCGCCAGCGCTCCCGCATAAGGGAGCGCGAAGAGCGAGGCATCTGAGATGTTCGCAGGCAGGGTTACTCGCGTGCGGCGCCATGCGAGTTGGCCCGCGGCAAAGCAGAGATTAGAGAATTGCACGAGCATGCAGCCATAGAGCCAACCCGAGGGTGCGCCGGAACGAGTTTCAAAAAGCACGGCGGCACCCATAATCGCCAAGACGGCGGCGAAGGCGTGACGCGTTTGCCAACGGCGTGTGACGAGGGCTTCGATCAAGACGACGTACAACGGCGTGGTAAGCGTGAATAACCCGATCGCATACGCCGGCAAAAAAGTGAAGGCATGCAGATAACCCCAATACATGAGGCCAAATTGCACGGTGCCAATCGCAACGAGTCGCAGGGCGATCGTGCGGGGAATGACGCTCGGCCGAAAAAAAGGCAGAAACACGAGTAGCGCCAAGGCGAGTCGGATGACGCTCACCGCGTTGGGATCTATACCGGTCAATCGACCTTTGATCAGGCCGGGGGAAAACGCCCAGATGATTGAGACGAGCAAAAGATAGATCATGGACGTGGCATGGCTGAACGACAAGTTGAGTGCGCCGCACGCCGCGGTAGCTGACAACGCAGAATCCTCATCGGGAGATAAGAAGTAATTCCATTTTATAAATTTTTCTAGGCACTGAGAACGAGACGAAGATTGCCGCGAGCCGCTGCGCGGTTCACGTTGGGTGCAGTTTCATCATGTCCAAGACCGATCATCCCGTAGATCTCATCGCTGAGGCGGCCGAAAAATTCCCGCACCGTCCCTCGTGGGATGAGTATTTCATGGCGACGGCCGTGCTCATGTCCACGCGTTCAAACTGCGAACGTTTGCACGTGGGCTGCGTCATCGTGACCGGCGGCGAACGGAAAAATCGGCTCGTCGCGGCCGGCTACAATGGGTTTTTACCGGGCACGCCTCACGTTTCTCGCCTGCGTGAAGGTCATGAACAGGCGACCGTCCACGCCGAGCAAAACGCTGTGGCCGATGCCGCGCGCCGCGGGAGTTCGGTCGAAGGTTGTGTGGCTTATGTGACGCATTTTCCGTGTATTAATTGCGCGAAAATCCTCGCGGCCGCCGGTATCGCCGAAGTGCGTTACCGTTTAGATTACCACAACGATCCCCTCGTAGCCCCACTGCTACTGGATGCGGGCGTCGTCATATTGAAGCTCTGAGAACGTCGGCCGCGCGCTTTCATTCATGTCTGCCCCACGCACAGAACGCGATGAGACGTTGGCCGGAGCGCTCTTGCTGGCGCACCCTTCGTTGAAAGATTCGAATTTTCACCGCACCGTGATTCTCATGTCGTCGCACAACGCCGACGGCGCGATGGGCGTCGTGTTAAATCGTCCGTTGGGCAAGCGTCTCGGTGAGTTGCAGGGTGATTTCGCGCTCGGGCCGCTGGCCAGCGTGCCGCTTTGCAATGGCGGTCCCGTGGAGAAAAAACAATTGGTCCTCGTCGCCTGGGAGACGCAGGAAAACGGCTTCCGTTTGCACTTCGGGATCGAGCCCGAACAAGCTACGCAATTGCGCGACGCCGAAGATGCCGCGCTGCGGGCCTTTGCCGGTTACGCGGGTTGGACGGCAGGACAATTAGAAAACGAGTTGGAGCAGAACACGTGGGTGGTCGTCACGGCGCCGCCCGATTTGTTTCAATTGCCGCTCGATCATACGCTGTGGCGCGAATTGCTCGCGCGAGAAGGGGCGGAATGGCGCCTGCTTGCGCACGAACCCGAGGAAACAGGCCAGAACTGATGGTTTTTAGCCGCCGTTTTCGGCCCAGTCGGACAATTCAGTTGACAGAGACGAAATCGAAGACTGTTTTCACGCGTTTTATGAAAGTTGTTTCCTCCATCAAATCCGCCAAGAAGCGTCACCCGGCCTGCCAGGTCGTGCGTCGCAAAGGCAAAATCTACGTGATCAACAAAGTCGAGCCGCGTTACAAAGCGCGCCAAGGCTAATTAACCCTTTTTTACCACTGTGAAAGCCGAAGGCCATCCCACGCTCAACGACGTCTGCTTCCTCGATATCGGAACGGGCAAACGTTTCCTGACGAAGTCCACGATGAAATCCGCCCGTAAGGAAAACATCGATGGTACCGAGTATTTCATCATCGTCCGCGACGTGACGATGGATTCGCATCCCGCCTACACCGGCGAGAAGCGCCTGGTCGACACGGCCGGTCGCGTCGAAAAATTCACGAACAAGTTCAAGCGCGTCGCCGCCAAGAAGTAATTTGATTCGTTGCTCCTTTTCAAAAGCCCTCCGTTTGCGGAGGGCTTTTTTGTTGCCCGCTTCCGTCGGGCGCGACCTCTTAAAGCGCAATGGGGACCATGAAAATCATCGCTTTCGATTGCGATAGTACGCTGAGCGCGATTGAAGGCATCGACGAGCTCGGACGCAGTCGCGGCCCAGCGGTTTTTGCCCAAATCGAAGCGATGACCCACGACGCGATGAATGGCCGGCTGCCACTGGAGGCGGTATTTGGTCGTCGACTCGAGATCATCCAACCGCGCCGTGCCGATGCCGAGACGGTGGGCCGCCGCTATGTTGAGACCGTGGAGCCGACGGCGCGCGTCACGATTGCTGAGCTCAAGTCCCGCGGTTGGACCCCCGTGATTATCAGTGGCGGGTTCCGCCCCTTGATGGCTTCCTTGGCCGAGCATCTCGGCATCGAACGCGTCGAAGCGGTCGATATTTTCTTCCAAACCGATGGCTCCTATAACGGTTACGATACAAATTATCCGACGACGCGTTCGGGTGGAAAACCGGAGATCGTAGCCGCTTTAAAACGCGAGTTTTCGCCGGCGCAATTTGTGATGGTGGGCGATGGCGCGAGTGATTTGGAAACGAAACCGGTGGTGGATCGTTTTGTGGGATTTGGGCGCTACACTCCGCGTGAGACGGTGCGCTTAGGAGCGCACGATTTTATCTACTCGCTGGATGCGCTCCTTAAAATTTTATGATAACCCCGGTAAATTTTCCGCTGCCGCTTGATTCCTATCCGACACCAGCATCGACGGGACTGCTTGAAGTGTTGTGGGCGCGGATTCAGGCGGAGCCCTTCAATTTGGTGGCCACGGTGATTTTCTTGTTGGCGATCACGCACACGTTTTTGGCCGGCAAAATTCAACATTGGGCGCACGTCGTGGAGGAACGTCACGCGCGTAAGCTTCGTGACCGCACACCGCAGTCGGATACGAATGAGGACGGCCATACGGACGAAGTCAGTTTCCAGGGCCAGGCACTGCATTTTTTTGGTGAAATCGAAGCGGTGTTCGGGCTTTGGGCCTTGGTGCTTGCGGGTGCCTTGGTGGGATTTAAAGGCGGGGACACGGCCATTAATTACATCGCGCATCAGGTGAATTATACGGAAGCGATGTTTGTGGTCGTGGTGATGGCAATTGCCGCGACACGACCGGTATTGAAGCTGGCGGAGCGGGCGCTGCGTGGCGTGGCGGCGCTGGGGCGGGGGAAGCCCGTGGCCTGGTGGTGGTCGATTCTGGTTTTGGCGCCGTTGTTGGGGTCATTTATTACCGAGCCTGCAGCGATGACGATCGCGGCGCTGATGTTGGCGCATCAATTTTACGAGTTGCAGCCCTCGACGCGGCTTAAGTACGCGACGCTCGCATTGCTTTTCGTTAATATTTCGGTGGGGGGAACGTTAACTCATTTTGCGGCGCCTCCGGTGTTGATGGTCGCGGGGCCGTGGAAGTGGGGTACCGGTTTTATGCTGACTCATTTCGGGTGGAAGTCGGCGTTGGGGATCGTGGCGGCCACGGGCTTCACCTTTGCCTGTTTTCGGACTGAATTACTTGCCCTCAAATCGAATGCGGGGCCGCGAAAAAAGTCGGCGGTTGTAGCTTCGATTCCCTCGTGGGTGACGCTCGCGCATTTGATTTTTTTGGGCTTCGTGGTCTGGATGGCGCATTACCCGGTGCTTTTTGTGGGAGCATTTTTATTCTTCGTGGCGTTCATGCAGGCCACGGCCCATCACCAGACAAAGCTCGATTTGCGGGCTCCGATTTTGGTCGGATTTTTCCTAGCGGGCTTGGTGGTGCATGGCGGCTTGCAGGGCTGGTGGATTGAGCCCGTTTTAAAAAGTCTCGGGGAGGTGCCGGTGTTTTTCGGCGCGACGATTTTGACGGCGTTTAATGATAATGCCGCGATCACCTATTTGGCGACGTTGGTGCCTGGATTCACGGACGGGATGAAATATGCGGTCGTGGCGGGCGCGGTCACGGGTGGCGGTTTGACGGTGATCGCCAATGCCCCCAATCCGGCGGGGCAGACGATCTTGAAGCGTTATTTCCCCGACGGCGTAGCGCCGCTCCAGCTTTTCGTCTGGGCGTTGCCGCCCACGATCATCATGGGGCTCTGCTTTATGCTGCTCTGAGGTCGCAGTGGGTGGGCCGATCGCTTGGGCCGACGCCGAAGTGCGAGTGCATTTTTAAATGAGGGCTTTGACGAGGACCTTGGCGTTGCGTCCGCTGTCTTCGTAAATTTTGAGGCGTGCCTCAGGCAAAACCTCTTTGGTTGCTTCCTCGAAACCGCACACATTGGAGAAGAAGCCGAAGCTCTGGGTGGATAGGGCGATGACCCCAGTGACACCGCGTTCTTTGGCTTGGAGGCAGGCGTACTCGACCATTTTTTTGCCAATACCGCGGTTGTGGTAAAAGGGCAAAACGTAGAGCGAGCCGATTTCCGCGAGCTGCGGTTTGTCGGGATAAAAATAGAGGGTGACGCAGGCGATGATGTTTTCGTCGATCTCGAAGACGAAGAACTGATCAATGTTTTTTTCGATGGCTTGCTGCGTGCGGTGGAGCAACTCCTCGCGCTTCACGGCGGCGCGGGTTAGGTTGTAAATGAGCCGGACGTCGCGTTTCGAGGCTTTGCGGATTTGTTGGTAGTCGTTGCCGTAGACGAGCGAGCCGACGCCTTCGTTGGAGAAAATTTCGTTGAGTAACCCGTCGAAGATGCGGCCATCGACGATGTGCACACGCGGGGTGCCGGTCTCGATGGCTTTGACCGCATGCGCGGCTTTGCTGCGCACGGGCTCGGCGATGTGCTCGGGCTGAGTGGCAAGGATTTTGGTCAGCGCCTCGACTGAGATTTCGCGGCGGACGCTGCCGTTGATCTCAAGGCCGGCGTGGGGCGTGAGGTAGATGATCTTGGTGGCGTGCAGTGCTTCGGCGACTTCGGCGGCGAGGAGGTCAGAGTTTACCCGCAAGGATTTCCCGTCGGGACCAAAGGCGATTGGCGTGATCAGCGGTACGACCTGTTGGGCGATGAGTTCGAAGATGAAATCTTTGTCGATGCGCTCGACTTTGCCGGTGAGCAGTTGGTCCACGCCACGGATGATGCCGAGGGGCAGCGCGCGCACGGCGTTGGTGATCACGGCCTTCAGGGAATTTTGCGTGAGTCCTTCGAGGATGAGATGGGAGACACGCGAGCCGGCGCGGATGGAGAGGTCGAGGGTGGCCGGGTCGGTGATGCCGGTGCCGTCGTTGTTGGTGATGGCGACGCCGCGGAGCTCAGAGAGTTCTTGGACTTGGTGGCCGATGCCGTGGACGAGCACGATCTTGATGCCGAGGCTGCGGAGTACGGCGATGTCGACGAGCAGGTTGCTGAAATTTTCGTCGGCGATGATGGCGCCGTCGATGGCGATGATGAAGATCTGGCCTTGAAAACGAGGGACGTATTTCAGGATGCCGCGCAGATCGTTGGGCTTGATCGTGGTGGCTTGGGCGGGAGCGGAAACCGCGGGCGCGGAGGGCGGGAGGGTGGGGCCGGGGCCGTTGCTCATGGAAGTGGCGTGATTTGCGACGAAGCGGCGGGCGGCGTCAATGCACTTGCACGGTCCAAGCGCGCGAGGTGCGTTCGCCGACCACGACAGCGCGGTACGTGCCGGGTTTTAACGTGCCGGCTGGAACGGTCACTAAAACGACACTGTCGCGACTGCGCGCCAAGAGGCCACCGTCGAGTTTTTCAAACGTGGGGAGTAATGTGATAACGTTGTCTTTAAGGTAGAGCTCGGCGCCGGAGAGTTGGCGTTTGTTGTCCGCCAAGGTGCAAGTGAACTCGATCGGATAAACGAGGACCGCGCTGATGGATGCCGGCGCATTAACGCGGGTGATCTCAGCGGGCAGCAGGGGGAGTTCCAACAACGACGGTCCGAGGTCGGAGCCTAAGCCGCCGGGCGCAGCGATGCTGGCTGCGCTGTTGCGCACGGAGCCGGCTTCAGCCGGACGTTGTGCGGTCAAAATGATGCGTTGAAAGCCCGCCGAGAGGAGTCGGAGCACGCCCGCGCGATTTTTGGTGTCTTGATAGGGCTGATAAGACGGCGCGGCCTTGCGGTAGCGCAGCGTCACAAACGTATAGCCGGCTAGGCAGACGATAATAACGAGGACGACCCATTTCATGGGCCAAGGTTTACGATGAGAGGAGGAGCCGGACATGGACAAGTGAGTGAGATTAACCGCGGAGTCGGGCAGACTCGCAAATAAATTTGCGCACAGGGGGGCGGCTCGCTTCGTTACGAGGCTACATGAAATTCTGGTCCCAGTATTTTGTCCCTACACTGAAGGAAAGCCCCGCCGATGCCGAGATCGCTTCGCATAAGCTGCTCGTGCGCGCGGGACTCGTGCGCAAGCTCGGTGGCGGGCTTTACACCTACATGCCGCTCGGGCTGCGGGTGATGCAAAAACTCACGCAACTCTGCCGTGAAGAGATCGAGGCGGGTGGTGGTATCGAATTATGGATGCCGCACGTCCATCCGGTTGAAAATTGGGAGCAAGGTCCGCGCTGGGCGGCCGCGCGTGAGATCATGTTTCGCACGGATAGCGCCGGTGCCGGCAAGGGCCGGAGCAAAGAACCCGAGTTTGTCCTCGGGCCGACTCATGAAGAAGTGATCACGCCGCTCGTGAAACAGGAGATCACCAGCTACCGGGATTTGCCCAAGAATTTTTTCCAAATCGCGACCAAGTTCCGCAATGAGATTCGTCCGCGTTTTGGTCTGATGCGGGCGCGCGAGTTTGTGATGATGGACGCGTATTCCTTCGATGCCAACGACGAGGCGGCGGTGAAAAGTTATTTCGCGATGAAGACCGCTTACGAGAAATTCTTTAAGCGCGTCGGCATTCAGGCGATCGCCGTCGAAGCCGACACAGGCGTGATGGGCGGAAGTTTTTCGCACGAATTTATGGTGCCGGCCGAAATCGGCGACGATGATGTGATTTACAGCGAGGCAGGTTACGCGGCCAATCGCGAGAAAGCGACCAGTGCACTCGTGCCCAAAGATCTCGCGGATGCGGCGCCGAACGGTGCCATCGAGGAATTTGCGACTCCGGGAGTCGTGACGATCGCGGCATTGGCGGCCGCGCCTTACCACGTCGCAGGCGATCAACAGTTCAAAACGTTGGTCTACATCGGCGACGGTAAACCTTTCATCGTCATCCTCCGTGGCAGCGATGAATTGGAAGAAGCGAAACTTGGCTCTCTCGGCTTCACGGTTTTCCGTGCGGCGACGGCGGAAGAAATCGAGCCTGTGCTCGGCGCTAAACCCGGCAGCTTAGGTGCGGTGAAAGGCACGATTAAAAACGCCGTGGCTTTGGCCGGTGTATTTGCCGATCATGCCATCCGACTGATCGGCAATGGTACGACGGGCGCCAACAAAGATGGCTTCCACCTGCGCAACATCAATGTGGTGCGAGATCTCGCCATCACGAAATTCGGAGATTTTCGTCGGGTTCGTCCCGGCGAGCCGTGCCCGCAATCGGGCCAGCCGCTCCAGGTGCGCCGCGGCATCGAAGTGGGTCACATTTTCAAACTGGGGACAAAATACTCGGAGAAATTTGGCGCGGTCTACACGGATGATCAGAAGCAATCGCATCTGATGGTCATGGGCTGTTTCGGTATCGGCATCAGCCGTACTATGCAGGCCGTGATCGAGCAAAGTCATGATGCCGATGGTATCGTTTGGCCTTGGAATGTAGCGCCCTTCCATGTGCTGATCTGTCTGCTCGATCCTGATTCGGCTGAAGCCATGGATTTGGCAAAAAAGCTCGCCGCCGCAGCCGAGAACGCCGGTGCGGATGTCATCATCGACGACCGAGCGGAGCGTCCGGGCGTCAAGTTCAAGGATGCCGATCTCATCGGAATTCCTCTGCGTGTGACGATCGGCAGCAAAGGCCTCAAAGATGGCATCGTGGAGCTAAAAGCGCGTAACTCAAAGGACGTCGCCAAGATCCCGCTCGCCGAGATCGAAGTGCGGTTGGCTGCCGTGGTGAATGAGGCGAAGCACAAAGCGGCATGATCGTTTCTAGCGTCAAATCCTCGCCGTCGACCGAGACGCTGAATCGCACCGAGCTGCAACTCAGCGGGGTCTGGCGTGTCGTCGTTTTGAATGACCCGGTGAATCTCATGTCTTATGTGATGATGGTTTTTAAAAAAATCTTCGGGTTCAGCGAAACGACTGCGCGCCGACACATGCTCGAAGTCCATGAGCAAGGTCGCTCGGTGGTTTGGAGCGGGCTCCGCGAAAAAGCAGAAGCGTATGTGTTCACCTTGCAGCAATGGCATCTGACGGCCGTCCTCGAACCCGATGAAACGCATTGAGGTCAAATTAAGTCTATCGATCGTCGCGCCGCTGCTGGATGTGATCCGACTTCTGGTGGACGGGCTGAGCGAAAAGCTCGCGGCGCCTCAAGAACTGGGCGACGTGGACGAAGATTTTCGCGATGCCTGGTTGGCGGAATTGATCACGGGCCAGACGGCTGATGTGAAGGCGTTGTTGGCGCTGTTTGACGAAGAGTTTTTTAGCGAGGGCATCGTCGCATTTGATGAAGATAACGCCGAACCCATCGTGCGGGCCTGCGCGGCGGTGCGGTTGCGTTTGCGCGAAGTTTATCTGCGGGGATTGGGCGACGACACGCTTGAGGGCGGAGACGTGGAGCTCGAGGATCTGGCTGAAGATGTGAGGAAGGCGTTTATGTGTTACCTCTTTCTGGCCACGGTGCAGGAGCTGATTATACAGCATCTGGATTCCAGTATCATCGAATCCTGATTCGGCGTTTGACGGCGGTGATGGGCGACTTAGTTTTGGCGCTGACACCCTGCAGTGTTCGAGGTGCTTTCAATAACTGCTCTTTGCCTTAGAATTATTACGGGAACCGAGACCGTCGCGGAAGATGCTAGGCCGTAAATCGGAAAGCAGACGCTGCGGAGGAGGTGCCCACCTTAACCTAAAAAGGTCCTGAGCCTTTGGGCATACGGCACAGGCGGGGTGTCAATTTTTTCCAATTTCTTATGAACCCAACAGTCTATCATATCCTCCACATCAGCTCTTTGCTGGTTCTTTTCGGTTACACGTTTTACGCCTTTGCTGCACCGGCCGAGTCCAAGCGCCGCGTTATGATGATCACAGGGATTGCCAGTTTGCTCGCTCTAGTCGGCGGTTTCGGACTGCTGGCTAAATTGCATCTTGGATTCCCGGGTTGGATCATCGTTAAACTTGTTTGCTGGCTCGGCCTGTCGGCGATCGCCGGCTTCGCATACCGCAAGCGCGAGCAAACCTGCGTCTACATGCTGCTCGCGTTGGTGTTAGCGATTACGGCAGTGGTGATGGTCTACGTGCGGCCGTTCTGAAGGAGCCGATACAGATGACCGAGACGCTTTGCGGCGTCTGGGTAGATGACGTTGGTTTAGTCCATGTTTCCCTCGCGACGCCGGAAGGCGCCCGCGTTGAGAGGACTGACGTGCTGCGTCCTTTTGCGTGGCTCAATGGACTTCCAGCTAGTGTACCAGCAGAAATAAAGATCGAGGATTTGAGCGGTACTGCCCCGTACGCGCGGCTCGCGCAGGCCGAGACGCTAGAGGCGTACGAGGCTTTTATCAAAACGGCGAAGGCCACTGTTGGGGTCGATGCGGTGCGACCGTTGGAAAATCAATTTCTCATCCAGCAACGCGCTCGGCTTTACCGTGATTTGAATTTTGGGCAATTGCGGCGCTGTCAGTTGGACATCGAAACCTCTTCGGCCGACGGCTCTTTCAGCGATGCGAGTAAGCCTGAAGATCGGGTCTTGGCAGTCGGTTTACGCTGCGCCGACAAGAATCGCTTATTGGTATTGGCGGAGGCGACGGACGCGGCGGAAAAAAACTTATTAGTCGAGCTCAACTCCGCTCTGGCTGAGATCGATCCGGATGTGATCGAGGGGCACAATATCTTTAAATTCGATCTCGATTTCCTACGTCTCCGCGCGCGCCGACACAAAGTGCCCTGCGCCTGGGGGCGCTTCGGGCAAAAGGCTTCGTTTCGCAATAGTCGCCTCAAGGTCGCCGAGCGATGGATCGATTTTCCGCGTTGTGATCTGCCCGGGCGCACGGTGGTGGACACGTATTTGCTGGTCCAACTTTACGACGTCACCACGCGCGAACTTACCGCCTACGGACTCAAAGATGTGGCGGTTTATTTTGGTATCACGGATGAGGACAGCGAGGAGCGCACGTATCTGGACGGCGGGAAAATCGCCGAAACGTTTTGGGCGGATCGAGCACGGTTTTGCGCGTACTTGGAGGACGACTTGCGCGAAACCCAAGGCTTAGCCGATCTCTTGCTGCCGACTTATTTTGAGCAGACACGGACGTTCCCGATTTTGCTGCAAGAGGCGACCCTTCGCGGGACCACGGCGAAGATCGATCTTTTGTTTCTCGAGGAATATTATCACGCCCGCCAATCCGTCCCGGTGCCACAGGATACCGCATCTTTTGAGGGTGGTTTTACCAAAAGTTATGAAGAAGGCGTGTTTAAGCACGTGATGCATTTTGACGTGGCCTCGCTGTATCCGAGCCTGCTGCTCAACATCGCCCGTAATCCACGCAACGATTCGCTCGGTGTGTTTATCCCCCTGCTCAAATCGCTGCGCGAGTATCGCTTAAAGTTCAAACTCCTCGCGCGCAATGCGCTTACTGCTGACGAGCGCGCGGAAGCGCAGGCTCGCCAGACGGCGTACAAGATTTTGATCAATTCCTTTTACGGTTATCTCGGGTTTTCCGGTGCGCGATTTGGTGATGGTGAACTCGCGGCGGAAGTGACGCGCCGCGGGCGGGAGTTGCTGCAGGCACTCATCGAAGAATTTTCGCGCCATGGATGCAGGATCCTCGAGGCCGACACGGATGGAATTTATCTTTCCGCGGAAAAATATTTTTCAGAGCCGGAGCAATTGCTTGCATTGGTCGCGCCGACGTTGCCTCCCGGAATCGAGCTAGAATACGACGGCTGTTATACGGCGATGTTTTGTTACAAGGCCAAAAACTACGCGCTCTACGACGGGAAAAAAGTAACGTTGCGCGGCAGTGCGCTGCGCTCGCGCGGGATTGAGCCGTACCTCAAAAAATTATCCCGACAACTCCTGCGCCACTTGGTGGGAGCGGAACCCGAGTCGCCGCTAGCTTTGCTGGAAGAGTATCGTCGCTTACTGACCGCTCGGGCTTTGCCGGTCAGCGACGTGGCTAAAAGTGAGTCGCTCAGCATGAATCCTGATGCCTATGAGCGCTTCATCGCCGAGGGCGGCAAACCGCGTCGGGCCTCGGCCGAGGCCGCGCTTAAAATGAATCCGCGTCCGCGCATGGGCGAACGCATCGCTTATTACATCGTACCGAAACAAAAAGGGCAGACGAGCGATTGGCAGCGCGCGCGGCCGCTGGAGATGTTTGATGCGACCTCAGCTCCGTATGATGAGAGCTATTATTTGGAAAAGATTGATGATTGGGTTGAGCGCTATGGGAAATTTATCGGTGCGAAGCCCGTCGGTGACGGCCAAGGGGATTTGATGCTTCTATGAAGTCCAACCGTGTTACCACGCGTGTCGTGCCATTCTGGCTGTTGCTGACCTTGGTCGGACTTTTGCCTTTCGCTGCATACGCGCCGGCTCTGAGTGATCGCTATGGGTTTCGGGACGACTATTCTACGCTGCGCGAGTCGCAGGACGATCTGCGCACGACGTTAAATTTCTGCGCGTCGCAAGGTCGGCCGCTCTATGGTTTATTCCTGGCCCGCGCCTGCAATATTGCAGGAGAAGTCGACAATCTTGGTTATCTGCGGGCGATCGGCGTGGGTCTTGCGAGTGTCGTTGGGATACTCATGGCTTGGGCTTTGCATCGCCGGATTGGACTTCAGGCGGAACTTGCGGCGGCGATTGGCTTGTTGGTTGCACTTTTACCCTCAGCGCAGGTCAAGGTGGCTTGGGCGATTTGTGGGCCGCATATTATTGGCGGCGTGTTTGGCTTAAGCGCGTTTTTGCTGGCGGATACTTCGGTGCGTAAACGATTTTGGCCTGCGTTTGGCGCCGTTATTTTGGTGATGAGTGGGGCGCTTTTTTATCAGAGCGATGTGATGCTGTATCTCGTTCCGGTGGTGGCAGCGGGGATTTTTTACGAGGGCCGACATGATGCGCGTTGGGCGCTGAGGCATGGGATGATTTTGTTTGGTGGTTTGGCGCTCGCGTTTGTCGTCATCAAATTGCTGTTTGCTACTGGAATTTTCCTCGCCTCAAAACGAGTAAGTCTCGAGGCCGCCCCGCTGACAAAAATGGCGTGGTACGCTCAGCACAATTTACAGGAAGCGTTTGGGCTTTTTGTGGTTCGTGACGTCGCCGACCGTACGGCGTATGGCTGGACGTTGGTCGTAGGTATAAGCGTGTTGCTCACACTTTGGGGTGGTTGGAGCGCGTGGCGACGTGGACGCGCGATCGGCGGAATTTGGTTAGGTGCGCTGGTGTTGGGGCTGCTGCTCGCGGGAAGTGTCACGCTGATCGCGAGTGAGCGCTGGGCGACTTATCGCACCCTTTGGGCTCTGGCGGCGGTGGTTTGGTTGCTCGTGCTCAGACCGCTCACTGGTTTTCCACAATGGCTCCGGCGGCTTTTTCTGGTGAGCTCTGCGGTGGTGGCGATGGGGTGCGCTTATTGGAATACGCGTTATCTTTTTGCCGAGCCTCAAGCCGCGGAGTTGGCGATCATCGAACAGGCGGCTTTGCGCGTATCGGCGTTTAATTCGCCCCGCGTGTTATTGATTTTGGAAAAAGCGGGTGAGTCGCGCGCCCCGTTGCGCTGGCTGGATGAGTTTGGCTCCAATTCTTCGGACTGTGAGTGGAGTCCTAAGGAAATGCTCCGCGTCGCGTTGCGGAGTCAGGGATCGTCTGGAATCGCCGCGGAGCGTGCGATGCGGTTTAAGTCGAGTTTGGATCGGCCGGTTGATACCTCGGCGTACGACGTGGTGATCGATATGCGCATCGAGAGACTGCGTTAAAAAAAGGCGAGCCAGCCGCGGGAGCGGTTTACTGGCTCGCCGATGTGCGATGGGTTCAGCTCCAGCTGATATCAGTCTTCGAAAACGGCAGCTGACGGATGCGTTTGCCGGTGGCGGCGAAGATCGCGTTGGCCACGGCGGGGGCGAGCGGTGGTAATACGGGTTCGCCTAGTCCAGTCGGCGGGTTGTCGCTGGTTAGGAAGTGACACTCGATTTTCCGGGGCGCGTCGGGCATACGGAGGAGTTGATATTCGGCGAGGTTGGCCTCGACGATGCGACCGCGCTCGATGTTCAGCTCTTGGCGCCAGGCGGCGCTGAGGCCGTCGACGATGGAACCTTCAACTTGGTTTTCGGCGCCACTGAGATTGACGATTTGCGAGCCGACATCGGACACGCAGACGACGCGATCCACGCGGAGTTCGCCGGTTTTGGCGACGGTGACCTCAGCTACTTGGGCAATGTAGCCGCGATGACTAAAGTGAAACGCGATGCCTTGACCCTGGCCGCGGGGAAGTTTTTTGCCCCAGCCAGATTTTTCGGCGACGAGTTTGACCACGGCTTTCATGCGCGCGGCATTGTAGGGCGTGCCACGTTCTCCGGTGCCGGGAACGGTGCCGTGATCACCTAAGATTTCGAGCCGCACGGCGAGCGGATCACGTCCGGCGGCGTGGGCGAGTTCGTCGATGAAGCTCTGGTAGACGAAGGCGAACACGCAACTGCCGGGCGCGCGCCACGGGCCCATGGGGATGCCGTTTTCGATTACGCTGCTGAGCCCGAGGTGATTGGGGATAAAGCGGCTGGGGAATTCATCCGCATTGAGTCCGCCGGCGAAGAGCACGGTGTGATTGCGCCAAGCGGTGATTTTGCCCGAGGCGTCGACACCACCCTTGAGGAAATGAAAACCACCCGGGCGGAAATGATCATGGCGAAGATCGTCTTCGCGCGTCCACGTGAGTTTGACGGGGACGCCGGCTTTTTGGGCGATGGCGGCGGCCTCGATCACGAAATCGGCGCTGAGTCGGCGACCGAAACCGCCGCCCGCGCGGAGGATATGGACGGTGATGTTGGCTTTGGGAATGCCGAGGACTTTGCTGACCATGTCGGCGCCGGCGCCGGGGTTTTGCGTGGGTGCCCAAATTTCGGCGCGTTCGGCGGTGACGCGAGCGGTGCAGTTTTGCGGCTCGAGATTGGCGTGTGAGATGAAGGGATAGGAATACGCTCCCTCGACGGTTTTGGTCGCCGCGGCAAAAGCGGCGTCGATGTCGCCGTCTTTGCGCACGACGTTGCCCGTGCCTTTGGCGGCGAGGGCTTGGGCCTGTTGGGTGAAGTTGTCCCAGCTGTCATTGGCGCGGGGGCCTTCGTTCCAGACGATCTTGAGTTGGCGCCGGGCGGTGAGGGCGGCCCAGGTAGAATCGGCGAGAATGGCGACGCCGGGCATGAGTCCGCGGAGATCACTCGTGCCTTCGAGGATGAAGGCGTCCTTCACGCCAGGAAGGGTTTTGATGCGGTCGAGATTGGCGGAGACCACTTTGCCGCCGAAGACCGGGCATTTTTCAAACACGGCATAGGCCATGCCGGGTAGTTTGAAATCTAGGCCGAAAAGATTTTGGCCGGTGACAATCTTTTGATTGTCCACACCGCTGATGCGGCGGCCGAGTAACTTGAAATCTTTCGAGTCTTTGAGGGTAGCTTTCTTGGCGTCGGGGACGGGCAGGTTCGCGGCCTTGGCGACGAGGTCGCGGTAGGCGAGGGAGCGTTTGCTGGCGCGGTGGTGCACCACTGCGGCTTCGGCCACGCACTCGTTGGCGGGGACGCCCCAAGTCTGGGCGGCGGCTTCGACGAGCATGATGCGCGCCGTGGCGCCGAGTTGGCGCAGGAGCGTGTAAAACGTGGGGGTCGAGGTGCTGCCACCGGCGGATTGGCTGCCGTAGATGGCGTTAAGGTCGGCCATTTGCACGGTGACGGATTGCCACGGCGCTTCGAGATCCTCCGCTAGGAGCATCGGGAGCGAGGTTTTTACGCCTTGGCCGGAATCGGGGCGCGGGGCAATGAGGGTAATCGAACCGTCGAGGCCGAGGCGGATGAAGGCGTTGGGCGTGAAGTCGCCGGCGGGCGCGGTCTTGGCGATCTCGGCGGCTTGGACGTCGCCGGTAGTTTTTAGAAATGATCCGAGAATGAGGCCGCCGCTGGCGACGGACGTGAGTCGCAGGAAATCGCGGCGATCAAGCGCGGGTATCGTGGGCGGGGTAGGAGCTTCGTATGGATTCATTTGGCGGCCTCCTTTGAGTTGCTGGCGGTGGCGAGCTCGGCGGCGCGATGAATGCCGGCGCGGATGCGAAGGTAGGTGCCGCAGCGGCACACGTTGCCGGCCATGGCGTTGTCGATGTCCTCGTCGGTGGGCTTAGGATTATCGGCAAGGAGGGCGGAAGCGGTCATGAGCTGGCCGGCTTGGCAGTAGCCGCATTGGGCGACGTCGAGTTCACACCAAGCTTTTTGAAGGGGATGGGTGCCGTCGGTAGAAAGGCCCTCGATGGTGACGACGGGTTTGCGGCCGACGCCGGAGACCGGAGTCATGCAGGCCTGGACGGGTTGACCGCCGATATGCACGGTGCACGCGCGGCATTGGCCGATGCCGCAACCGAATTTGGTGCCAACGAGGTCGAGGTGATCGCGGAGCACCCACAATAGCGGGGTCTCGGGAGCCACGTCCACG
>CAJAFD010000522.1 GCA_903938935.1 uncultured Opitutia bacterium | reverse complement strand
CTGCCCGTCTCGTGCGCGATGGCCTCGGCGATGCTGGTCTTGCCGCAACCGGGCGGGCCGTAAAACAGGAGCGAGCCGAAGCGATTTTGCGCGACGAGCCGCGGGAGCAAGCTGTCGGGCTTGAGGATGTGTTCCTGCCCGACGACTTCGGCGAGACGGCGCGGCCGCATGCGGGCGGCGAGCGGTTGGTGAGCGCCGGCGCGTTTTTCGGCCTGAGCGGGCGCAGCGGGCGCGGGCTCTTCGGCGAAAAAATCAGGTTGGTCAGCGGCGGCCATGGCGTGCCGTTAATCTCCGCGAAACCGGACGGATGAAAAGGTATTTCAGTTTGGCGTGGAACGGCGGCGGATTGCCCTTAACCAAGAAGCATGACCCGTCGAAGCCTCGGACACCGCGCGCCGCTGTTGTGGCTCGTTTTGCCGATGATGGTTGGACTCGCGGCGGGTCAGGCCGGCGAATTTCTGCGCGTGGAATGGTTGTTGGTTGGAGCGATCACCGCGGGGAGTTTTGCGTTATGGCAAACGCGGCGGCCGCGTGTGTGGTCCGGCGCGATGGTGGCGGCGATGATCCTCGTGGGCGCCGCGAGTTATGCGCTACAGCGCGGGCGCTTGCCGGAATGGGACGCGCTGCCGCCACGGGAGGCGCGGCTCGGACTGAAAATTGATCGCGTATTTGTGTCGGCCGATCCGAGCAAAGTCACCGGGCTTGCGACGGTGGTGCGCAGCGAAGGACATGTGCGCGAACTCGAGGGCCAACGGATTTATTTTTCGGCCTTTTTGAAAAAAAGTGAAGTGGCTCCGTTGCGCACGGCGGTAGTGGAAGTCGTCGGCGTCTTAACGACCTTGGCGCGAAATCCTCCGGGGGACACGTTTGACGGTTATCTCGCAGGGGCTGGCATGAACTTCCGGCTGACACGCGCGCGTATCGTCGCGGAGGAAAAAGCCGCGACCGGCTACGCGCAGTTTTGCGCGCGGGCGGCGCAGCAATTTAAAAAAATTCTGGGACTCGGAATCGCGGACAAACGGCCAGGGCTGGCGGGGTTGTTACGGGCGATGATGCTCGGTGAGACGCACGAGTTGAGCGAGAAGCAGCAGGAACTTTTTCGGCAGAGTGGCAGCATGCATTTGTTTGCGATCAGTGGGTTGAACATCGCGGTGATCGCGGGGGCGTTGCAGATGTTGTTACTCCCGTTGCGGCGATGGCCGGTCGTGCGGCTCGCGGTAGGCGCGGGGTTGCTGTGGTTGTTTGTGGATATTACGGGCGGCGCGCCGTCGGCGGTGCGGGCATTTGTGATGGCGGTGTTTTTGCAGGCGGCGCTGCTCCTGTTGAAACCGGCAAGTGTGTGGGCGGCGCTCGTGGCATCGGCGCTGGCGGTGCTCGTGGTGGCTCCCTTGCAGGTTTTCGGGGCGAGCTTCGTGATGAGTTACGGGATCGTAGCGGCGTTGTTGTTGCTGGGGCTGCCCATGGGTGAGGCGTGGCTGGAAGCGTGGACGCCCGCGGCGGATTTGCCGAAAGCGGCGTGGCGTTGGTGGCACCAGGCAGCAAACGCGACGTGGCGTTGGTTGGCGGCGGCACTGGCGGTGGGGTTGGCGACGACGCTCGTGGGGTTGTTGTGCGGCGTGCATTACTTCGGGCTGCTAACGCCGGGCGCGTTGGTCACCAATCTGGCGCTAATACCGGCGGCGATGATTGTGACGTTGGGCGGATTTGCGGCGTTGGTGTGCGGGCTGGCGGGTTGGACGTGGGGCGCGGTGATCTGTAATCACGCGGCGTCGTTGGTGTTTCTCGGTATCGAGCACGTGGTCGCGATGAGCGTGCGCGTGCCGGGGGCATTTATGGCAGCGAAGTTTTCCGCGGCATGGATCGGGCCGGCGGCATTGACCGCGCTGGGAGTTATCTTACTCGCGGGTTATGCGCTGGGTTGGCGGCGAAGAATTTTTTGGTGGGCGCCGTTCGCGCTCGTGGCGGGGGTTTTGATTTTTGGAATAAATTTCAGTTAAAATGCCGATAAATTTTTCCGTGTCTTCGAGCCGTTCGCTCCGTCATGTTTGAATCCATGAAAAGTGCCTACGAACTCGCCATGGAACGTCTCGATAAATCTTCGCCCGCGGAGAAACCGCTCACGCCCGAAAAAAAGGCCCGGCTCGCGGAGATCGACACGCTGTTTAAGGGCAAACTCGCCGAGCGTGAAATCTTCCTGAAGCAACAATTGAATCAGGCTTACGCCGCGCAAAATGCCGAGGACGTAGATAAAATCCAAAAACAAAT
>CAJAFD010000521.1 GCA_903938935.1 uncultured Opitutia bacterium | reverse complement strand
GGATATGTTTGACTGCATTATCCCGTCGCAGCTCGCGCAGCGCGGCACGGTGTTTTCGTCGCACGGCAAACTCCGGATGTCGCGAGCGTGCTACAAATTCGACGAAGCTCCGCTCGATGCGAAGTGCGACTGCCACACGTGCCAACATTTCTCGCGGGCCTATCTGCATCACCTCGTGAAATCCGACGAAATGCTCGGTTGGCATCTCTTGGCGACGCACAACATGGCGTTTTATCACCGCCTCATGCGCGAGATGCGGGCGAGCATTCTCGCGGGAGATTTCGCGGCTTATTACGAGCGCCAGCGCCCGGAGCTCGCGCGTTCTGACGATGATAATCCCAGCGTGCCGCAGAAACGGCAGAAGCCCGCCACGCTGCCGAAGCTCGGCGATTACGACATCGTCAAATCGCCCGAAGGTTTCGCCAGCATCCGCCAACTCAGCTCGGGCGAAGTGATGCACTCGGTGAACCGCCCCAGCGACGAGGCGGAGCGCGTGTACGTGCAACAATCCGCGCTGGGGCGGCGCCTCTTGCGGCCCGCGGATCAACCCGCGCCGAGCGAGGAACTCGTGATCTGGGACGTCGGTCTCGGCGCGGCTTCCAACGCGATGGCCGCGCTCCATTGTTTCGAAAAAGTCCTCGAGAAAAATGGCGTCGATGCGCTGCGGCCCGTGCGGATGGTGAGCTTTGAATGCGACCTCGATCCGCTGCGGTTGGCGGCGAAACACGCGACGTTTTTCCCGCACCTCCGCCACGGCGCGCCTCACGCCTTGCTGCAAAACGGCCGCTGGGCGCACGCCTCGGGTAAATGGGCGTGGGAGCTGCATCATGGGGATTTTCTCGAGAAATTTGCCGCCACGCCCGCACCGGACGTGATTTTCTATGATCCGTTTTCGACGAAGACGGATTCGGCGCTCTGGGTGCCGGCGGTGTTTGAACGCATGTTCGCGCACTGCGGCGCGAAGCCGGCGGAGCTGTTCACGTATTCGTCGGCGACGGCGGTGCGCGTGGCGTTGCTCGCCGGAGGTTTCTTGGTCGGCGAAGGCGTGAGCACGGGGCCGCGCGCGGCGACGACCGTCGCGATGACGCGCCTCAATGGCGCGCACCACGGCAATGAGGCTCCGAAGTTGCTCGGCGCAGATTGGCTGGCGCGCTGGCGGCGGAGTGATGCGAAGTTTCCGGCGAGTTTGCCGATGGAAGCGCGGGCGGAATTTGAACGCCGCATCGAGCAGCATCCGCAATTTGCGCGGCTGGCGTGAACGCACGCCCCGCGGCGGTGGCGGAGTTTTAGTTCTTCCGCGTCGAGACTTCGATCACGTCGTGCGGGGCGGCTTCTTTTTGGCCGGCCGGGCTGACGCGGATGTAGCGGGCCTTGGCGCGCAGCGCGGGGAGCGTCGCCGCGCCGAGGTAGCCCATGCCGCTCTGCACGCCGCCGATGAGATTATCGATGGTGTCGTCGAGCGAGCCGCTGACTTCCTTGAGGGCTTCGATGCCCTCGGCGGTGACCTTGCGGGCGGTGTCGTTTTTGTCGTGGCCGTAGCGGGCGGCGCTGCCGGCTTTCATGGCGGAGAGGCTGCCCATGCCGCGGTATTGTTTATAAACTTTGCCGCTGATCTCCATGATTTCACCGGGGGCTTCACGGCAGCCGGCCAAGATGCCGCCGCAGATCACGGCGTCGGCGAGCGTGAGGGCTTTGACGATGTCGCCGGATTTGGTGAGATCG
>CAJAFD010000520.1 GCA_903938935.1 uncultured Opitutia bacterium | reverse complement strand
GCGCCGAGACCGCGGCGAACTGGGCGCCGGATTTCAAAAATTCACGGCGAGGATTGAGCAACGTGGCGGGCGAGATAGGGGTCGGGGGCATGAGGTTAAAGTTGAGGGGAGCAACGCGAGGTCAACCGTCGGTTTGAGCCCGATTTTTTTCGCGGCTGAACGGCGACCATTAATCGAAGATCGGATAAAACGTGTTAAACGCTTTTTCGCCGAAGTGACCGGGATCGTTGAAACGGCGCTGGCGGTCGAGGCTGTCGATCGCGGCCATTTCGGCGGCGTTCAGCGTGAAATCAAAGAGCGCGAGATTTTCCGCGAGCCGCGCGGGTGACGCCGTTTTCGGGATCACGGCGCAGCCGCGTTGCACGCCCCAGCGGAGCGCGATCTGCGCGGGCGTGCGGTCGTGGGCCGTAGCGATGCGCGTGAGCACGGGATCGGCGAGGACGTTTTCCGCGGGCGTCGCCATACCGAGCGGTAAATACGACGGCGCGCCGAGCGGCGAAAAAGCGGTGACGGCGATATTTTCCTGCGCGCAGTAACGCAGTTGGCGTGGCTGCGTGAGGTACGGGTGCAACTCGATCTGGTGCACGGCGGGGCGAATCGAGCATGAAGCGAGCACGTCGCGCAGCGCGGAGATGTTGAGATTGCAGACGCCGATGCGCTTCACGAGACCGGCGCGTTGGAGTTCTTCCATGGCGCCCCAGGTGTCGGCGTAGGGCACGGCGATGGGTTTCATCGCGGGCTGGGCGGCCTTGGGATCGTGGAACCACTCCGGCGGGTAACGCACCTCGAACGGCACGTACGCGAGCGCGATGGGGAAATGCACCAAGTACAGATCGAGCACATCGAGCTTCAGGTCGCGCAAGGAACGTTCGCAGGCGGCGCGCACGTGTTTCGGCTCGTGGTAGGTGTTCCAGAGTTTGGAGGTTACCCAGAGTTCGTCGCGTCGGCACAATCCGTCGCGCAACGCCGCGCTCAAACCTGCGCCGACTTCCGGCTCGTTGCCGTAGTCGCACGCGCAATCGAGATGACGGTACCCGAGACGGATCGCCTCGCGCACGAGCCCAGGGAGTTCGGGCTTCGGCATTTTCCACATCCCGAGACCGACTGAGGGAAAACGACCGCCATCAGACAGAGATAAGGCGAGGGACATGGGATGCGTGTTAGGCTTTGGCCGACGAGGCGTCACGGCGGAATTTTAGGGCTACGCGGAGTCGAGGCTGGAGTCGGCCAGAAAATCACCAGAATCTTTTCTCACCTCTTCTCAACATGCGCTTCACTTCATTGCTTCGTGGTATTTTTATGGGCTCTACGTTGTGGGCGGCGGCGGTCGCCGCTGAACGCGCCCCTAATTTCATCGTCATCCTCGTCGACGATCTGGGTTGGGCGGATCTGGGCCACGATGGATCGCGGATCGACACCCCGCAACTCGACCGACTCGCGCAACAAGGCGTGAAACTCACGCATTTCCGCTCCTCCGCGCCCATGTGCTCGCCCACGCGCGCGGCGCTGCTCACGGGACGTTACCCCCACAGCGTCGGCGTGCCCGAACTCGCCAGTCCCGACGCTCGGGGCAACGTCCCGATCCTCGCTCTCGATCAGGCCGCGATCACGCTCCCCGAAGCGCTCCGCCCCGCCGGCTACCGGAGCACCCTTATCGGCAAATGGCATCTCGGCTTTTACAAAGAAAACTGGCCGCGCACGCACGGTTTTGACGAATTCTGGGGCTCACTTATCGGCACGCCCACGTTTTGGCACGCCCGCGAGACTTACCACAACGAGACCCCCATCACGGTCCCCGGTTATTACACCGACGAACTCGCCACCCGCGCCATCGCTAGCCTCCGGCGCGATGCCGCCGAGGCGAAACCCTTTTTCCATTACCTCGCCTTCAACGCCCCGCATTACCCGCTCGAAGCGCCGTTTGAACTCGTTTCCAAGTACCGCAAACGCTTCCCTGATCGCGGCCTGTTTGCGATCTACGCGGCCATGGTCGAACACCTCGACACCGCTCTCGGTCGCATCTTCGCCGCCCTCGACGAGCTCCATCTCGCCGAAAACACCCTTGTCGTTTTCATGTCCGACAACGGCCCCACCGCCGAACTCAACTCCTACGGCCCCGAAGGCGCCGATTTTTCCAACGGCCCGCACCGCGGCTATAAATTTGGCACCACCGAAGGCGGCCTGCGCGTGCCCTTCCTCGCGCGTTGGCCTGGCAAAATCCCTGCCGGCACCGTGCGTCACGGCTCCGCCATCACGATGGATATTTTACCCACCCTGCTCGACGCCGCTGGCGTGACGCCCGCCCCGGGACATGAGATTCACGGCCAATCGCTCTTGCCGCTGTTGCGGGGCGAAACCTTTACCCGTCGCGCCGCCCTCCACTGGGAGAATCAACAAAACGCCGCCGTCCTCGACGGCGAATGGAAACTCGTGCACCGCTTCTGGGAGCCGAAACCCCGGCTTTATCGCCCGCTCGAAGACATCGGCGAAGACCGCGACCTCGCGGCTCAAAACCCCGAGAAAGTCGCGGCGTTGCTCGCGCTCCACGAGCAATGGAAATCCCGCCACTACCCCAATCCCGTCAAGCGCATGACTAAGCGGCCCCCCGTGCAATTTCCCACGACGCCACTCGATCCTTAAAATAACACGGTTGATTTTTTCGCCCCCGCGTCAGGCTTTGCGCTGCAACCAACCGCGCCGCGCGAGCCACGCTTCGGCCCGAGCGGGCCATTGCGTGACAGGTTTTTCGGCGACGGGCCGCAAGCCGTAGCCGTGTCCACCCGCGTCGTACACGTGCAGCTCCGCGGAGCCGCCCGCTTTTTTTAACTGCGTGGCGACGTGCAGACTGTTTTCGACCGAGACGCCATCATCGAAAGCGTGCACGAGAAACATCGGTGGCGCTTCCTTGGTGAACGCGATTTGATGCGTCATCGCGGCCGGGTAGCGCTCGAAAAATCCGCCGGTGTAAATCAACATCGTGAAATCCGGGCGGCACGGTTGCTGGTCGGCGTCGTCGAGGGCGGCGTAGCGGCGGTCGTTTAAAAACAGCGACGTATAAGCCGCGGTCGTACCGCCGGCGCTAAAGCCGAGGATGCCAACGCGCTGCGGATCGAGGCCCCACTCGGCGGCGTGGGCGCGGACGAGACTCACGGCGCGTTGCGCATCTTGCACGGGCGCGAGCCAAGCTTGCTTCGGGTCGCGGGACGGCACGCGGTATTTGAGAATGATGCCGGTAATGCCGAGCGAATTGAGCCACGCGGCGACTTCGGTACCCTCGAGGTCGTAGGCGAGGATGTTAAAACCGCCGCCGGGGCAGATGATGACGCTGGTGCCGTTGGCTTTTTCGGGCGCAGGCCGGTAAACAGCGAGTTGGGGCGTGGTGACGTTACCGAGTTTGATGATGCGGCGACCGGCGATGAGTTTGTCGGAGTCCTTGGTGAGATCGGTCTCGGGCGGCAGCGTGACCGTGTCGCCGGGTGGCGTCGCCGGCCAGACGTTGAGGACGAGCGGCGCCTCGGCTGCGATCAGCGAACGTGCACCCAGAGTGGCGAACAGAAAGAGCAGGCCAAGGCGAGGGGAGGAGCGCATGGGGATTTACTGGGTCAGAAACGTGACGTCGCGGGAGCGCAGGCTGAGTTCGGCGGGGAGATTTTTTTCGCTCAGCTGGAGGACGAGGACGTTGGCGCCGGCTTGGGCGGTGACAGTGAACGTCTCGCCGGGCTGGAGCAACGTGCCGTTGAGCCACGCGGCTTTCGCGGGGCCAGCGAGCGTGAACGTGACCGGGCCGCCTTTCGCGGATTCAAAGCGCGTGGCGGCGAAGAACCCGCGCGAGTTGAGGAACGAGGGATACGGCGCGGCGATGAGGTCGCGCGGGAGGGCGCCGCTCACGAGTGATAATGTGGGAATCCAGTCGGCAAGTTTCGCGTCGCCGCGGATGACGGGCTCAATGCCGATGGGCTCGTTGCCGGAGCCGATCATGTAAAGGTGCCAGAGGCGGGCGACTCCGCCTTGCGCGGCGTCGTAAGCGCCGGGGCGGCCGAGTTGCGCGAGGAAGTGGATGAGATCGAGTCGTTCTTCGGGCAGCAGGCTGTCGATC
>CAJAFD010000519.1 GCA_903938935.1 uncultured Opitutia bacterium | reverse complement strand
CCGTCCAACACGCTTGGCAATACGCCTACATCGATCGCAAGAAAAAGAAGGCCAATAATCGCGGCCTCTGGATCGTGCGTTTGAATGCCGCTTGTCGTGCCGCTGGCATGACTTACAGCCGCTTCATCGAAGGCCTCGCCGCCGCGAACATCATGCTCGACCGTAAGGTTTTGAGCGATCTCGCGATTCGTGATGAAATCGCTTTTAACGGCCTTGTGAAACAAGCACAAGACGCGTTGAAGGCCAAGGCTGCCGCGGCGAAGAAGGCCTAAAGCACTTCCAACGCGAGCCCTTCGGCTCGCTCTCTGCCAAAATCAATCAGAGGACGGGCTTCTCAAGAAGCTGCGTCCTTTTTTTTTGTCCAAGTCCTACGCTGGTTTTTAACGAAGTTTCCCTTTATCGCAGGTGCTGTATTCGGCTTTAGTTTCAGGTAATTTTATCCATGCAAGATCAACTTTCCGCACTTCTCGCCAAGGCCTCCGCTGAGTTGCCTCTGCTGGCTACGCGGCCCGATTTCGAAGCCGCGAAGGCTCGCTATGTCGGCCCTAACGGCGAACTCACCGCCTTGATGAAACAGATGGGCGCCGTGCCCAAAGAAGCGCGGCCCGCCATGGGCAAACTTATCAACGAGGCAAAGACCCAGCTTCAATTGCAACTCGACGCGGTGCACGCCCGGCTGGAAATCAGCGAGCTTGCGGCGCAGGTCGGTCCCGCGGTCGACGCTACGCTCCCGTCACCTGATGTCGGCCCGGGGACTTACCATCCTCTCACTTTGGTTCGAGAAGAGATGTGCCGCATCTTGCGCAAAGTTGGATTTACGGTGGCCGATGGTCCTGAGGTTGAGACGGAGTACTATTGCTTCGATGCGCTTAACACCCCCGCTGATCATCCGGCCCGCGACGCCCAAGACACGTTTTACCTGCCGGAAAACGTCCGTTTCGCTAACGTCGCTAAGAAAAATCCCGGAGAAAAATATCTGCTCCGCACGCACACTTCGTCGGTTCAGATCCGCACCATGCTCAAAGGCGAGCCGCCCATTCGCATCGTTTCGCCGGGCCGTGTTTACCGGCGCGATACCACCGATGCGACGCACTCGGCTAATTTCCATCAACTCGAATGTTTGTACGTCGACAAAAACGTCACGGTGCGCGACCTCAAGGCCCTGCTGGATTACATCTTCGAATCGCTTTTGGGCAAAGATACCAAGACGCGTTTCCGCCCGCATTATTTCGGCTACACCGAACCCAGCTTCGAAGTCGATTTGAGCGCGAAACATCTGCCAAAAGTTAAGAAGGAGTGGATCGAAATCGGGGGCTGCGGCATGGTTGACCCCACGGTTTTTTCCGGGGTCGGTTATGATCCTGAAGTATGGACGGGTTATGCTTTCGGCATGGGCCTCGAACGGCTCGCGATGTTGCTCTACGGCATCGATGACATCCGCTACTTCTACCAAAATGACGTCCGCTTTCTGAAGCAGTTCGCGTAAGAAAGTTAACCGCGGATTTCGCAGATAACGCTGATAATACTCAGACGATCCGCGCCATCCGCGTAATCTGCGGCCACAAAATTCTTCTCATTCCCTTTCGTTTCTCTCCGTGAAAATTTCTCTAAACTGGCTCCGCGACTACGTCGCCCTCGACGCGTCGCACGACGAGATCTCCCGCGCGATCACCTTCCTCGGCTTCGAGGTCGAGCAGGTCAT
>CAJAFD010000518.1 GCA_903938935.1 uncultured Opitutia bacterium | reverse complement strand
TACCAACACCGCGGTTTCCACGCCGATGAATCCGCCGAAGGCGCTCGCTTCTGTGCCTCGGCTTCACGCCACGGCATCCGCACGCACAACGGCATCAAGGCCCTCCACCTCGACCATCTTTTCGGCTCGGGTTCAAAGGGCTGCGTCCCCGGCGCGCAGATCGAGGTGAAACCTTCCCGCTTCGAGGCCGCCAAGATCTGGAACGCCAACAAAAAGCTCGGCCAATCCACCGCTTACCGCGCCATGGATGAAGCCATGCGCCTCGCCGATAAATACGGCGTCGGCACCGTTTCCGTCGACAATGCTTTCCACTATCTCTGGGGCGGTGGCTACGTCATGGAAGCGGCCAAGAAGGGCTACATCGCCTACACCAATTGCACCGCCGCCCTCGCCGAGGTCGTGCCGTTTGGCGGCAAGTTCCCCACGCTCGGCACCAATCCCCACTCTTGGGGTTTCCCCACCACCGAGGCCGTCGGTTATCCGATCGTGATCGACTGGGCCACCTCCGTCGTCGCCATGGGCCGCGTCCAACAACTCAAGCGCGAAGGCAAACCGCTCCCGCCCCTCGCCGCCGTCGATAAAGACGGCAACCCCACCACCGATCCCAACCAAGCCGTCTCCCTCCTGCCCTTCGGCGCGCACAAGGGCTACGGGCTTTCGCTCATCAACGAGATCGTCGGCGGTTTCATCGGCGGCTCGCTCCCCACGATTCGCAACCGCTGGGATCAAGCCCAGGGCGACAAGGGCACGTGCGTGTTCTTCTTCCAAGTCATCCACCCCGATGCCATCAACGGCGGCGCGTTCGCCAAGGGCCGCAACCAATCGGAAAACGTCAAAGCGGTCATCGCCGATGTCCTCGGCCACGGCAACGAGAAGTCCATGCTCCCCGGCCAACTCGAAGCCGGCTGGGCCAAGCACACCGCCGCCGCCGGCGGCCTGCTGTTCTCCAAAGCCGAAGTCGATGCCTTCAACGAGCTCGCCACCGAAGCCCACCAACCGCTCTGGGACGTCGCCACGTTGAAGTCCGTCACGATCTAATCCGCTTCCCTCGCTTCATTCTCCCTTCTTAAAACACCTCCTCTTTATTCCATGAGCCTCCACATCAAACCCGCCAACACCTGCGCCTTTGACCAAATCTCCCTCGGCGAAGTCATGCTTCGTCTCGATCCCGGCGAGGGCCGCATCCGCACCGCCCGTGAGTTCAAAGTCTGGGAGGGCGGCGGCGAATACAACACTTCCCGCGGTCTCCGCAAATGCTTCGGCTATAAAACCGCCGTCGTCACCGCGTTCGTCGACAACGAGGTCGGCCACCTGGTCGAAGACTTCATCATGCAGGGCGGCGTCGCCACCGATTTCATCAAGTGGCGCGACGACGACGGCATCGGCCGCACGGTCCGCAACGGGCTCAACTTCACCGAGCGCGGCTTCGGCGTGCGCGGCGCCGTCGGCAACCCCGACCGCGGCAACACCGCCGCTTCCCAGCTCAAGCCCGGCGACATCGATTGGGATCACATCTTCGGCAAGCTCGGGGTGCGCTGGTTCCACACTGGCGGCATCTTCGCCGCGCTTTCCACGTCCACCGCCGAGCTCACAGTCGAGGCCGTCAAAGCCGCCAAGAAGTATGGCACCATCGTGTCCTACGATCTCAACTACCGCCCCTCGCTCTGGAAGACCATCGGCGGCCTCAAGAAGGCCCAAGAGGTCAACCGCGAGATCGCCCAATACGTCGATGTCATGATCGGCAACGAAGAGGACTTCACCGCTTCCCTCGGCTTCGCCGTCAAGGGCGCCGAAACCCTTGGCCACATCGAGACCGACGCCTTCAAGGCCATGATCGAGACCGCCGTGAAAGAATTCCCCAACTTCAAGGTCGCCGCGACCACGCTCCGCCACGTCATCACCGCCACCAAGAACGACTGGAGCGCGATCCTCTGGCACGACGGCAAGTTCTTCGAGAGCCGGCCATACCCTGGCCTCGAAATCCTCGACCGCGTCGGCGGCGGCGACAGCTTCGCCTCGGGCGTGCAGTTCGGTTTCATGGAGTTCAACGACGCCCAGAAAGCCGTCGAGTATGGTGCCGCCCATGGCGCCCTCGCATCGACGACCCCCGGCGACACCTCGATGGCCACCCGCAAGGAAGTCGAGAAGCAGATCTCTGGTGGCGGCGCCCGCGTCGTCCGCTAAAAGCCTGCAAAAAATGTGGGCGGGGTGCCCTCACCCCGCTTCCCCTCAGCCCGAGCCTCAACCGCTCGGGCTTTCTTCTGCCCAAGCACCGCGCTGGCCGTCTGCTTTGAAGCCAACTCGTGCCCCGATGATTTTAATTAAGTTTCTGACGAGTCCAACAAAGTTACGGAAGAGTTTAACTTAGTTTTAGATAAGTTTAACTCAGTTACAGAGTGAGGTTACCCCGATTTGACGGACACGAGTTGAGCCCAAAGAAAGGACTCAACCATGACAAAGAAGCAGGAAAGCGGGGCAACACCC
>CAJAFD010000517.1 GCA_903938935.1 uncultured Opitutia bacterium | reverse complement strand
TCCTACATCGACCGCGACGAAGAAAAACTCCGCTTCAACCCCGCGAAATAAATACGGCACCCCGTAGCTTCACGTGGGGCGCAGCCGCACGTGAAGCGCGATCCTAACGGGGCATAAAAAAGCCGCGTGGAGCTTCACGCGGCTTGGAAAACTAAAGCGGACGGTGCTTAGAACTTGGTACCGACCATCGCATTAATGAGCCGTGGGGTACCCCAACCACCATCGACGCCTTCGCGATAGGCGCGATCGGCGATGTTTTTGACGGACACCGAGGCCGACCAATTTTTGTTGGCGAACTTGAAGCGACGGCCGACGCCGGCCTCGAAAACGACAAAGCTCGGACGACGCGCGATGTTGTCCAAGCTCAGGCCGATGCCGTCAGGCGAGACCCGCGCGTCGGTGCTGGCCCGCATGCCGCCCGTGAAATAATAACCCTTATAATCGCCCGATTTGATATCATAGCGCGACCAGAGGGTGACATAATCCTTAGGCACGCCACCCAGCGGGAGACCGACTTGAGCAGGCGTGGAGGATTGAGTGATTTCGTTTTGGATATCGTGTGAATAACCCAGCATGAGCGACCAACTATCCGTGAGCGAGAAGTTGAAGTCGGCTTCGATGCCCTTGGATTCGGCGGTGTTGTTATAAATAAACCAAGGCGCCGTACCGAGGGCGTTTTGCTTAGCGTTATCTATGGCGGCCAAGTGGTCGCGCCGGGTGATGTTATAGCTGAGGGTGCCGCTGGCGCGACCGTCCATCAACGTGGTCTTGATTCCGATATCGATCCCGAGGTTGTCGATCGGATCGACGGGTTTACCGGAGAAATCGGCGCCGCCGGCAAATTCCGTGGACTTGGTGTAGGTCGCGAAAGCCGAGACTTCATTGGTGAGCTTGTAGAGCGCCCCGAATTGGGGCGTAGGGCTAGACAGGGAGGAGCGGACCTCGGCGTTGCCGACTTTTTGGGGATAGAGCACATGGTATCTCACTTCGTTTTGACGCATGCCGTAGAGCAGGCGCAGGTCGCCGCTAAACAGCTCTTGCTGATTCATGATGAAGTAGCCGGTGGTCTGCGTGATGCGGTTGCGTTGCGCCGTGAAAAGCTGCCCCGAGGCCTTGAGGGCGTCGGTGCCGCTGCGCTGCGAGCCTTGTAGCGGGGTCTCCTTGTAAAAGGCGCTGCGGATGCCGTCTTGGAAATTACCCGCACTGGTGATGATGCCGGGCGTGTATTGCTGCAGGTGCAAAAGATCCTGCCCCACTTGGAGCGTATTCTTCGTGCCGGCAAAATCGAAGCGGTAGACGACCTTGTTGTTCAAATTAAACGAGTGGCGAATGTTGCCGAAATTGCCGAATTGGTAGCTGATCGCGCCGTTGGCGAAGGGCGACTGGTCGTTGCTGATCGTGCGGATTTCTTCGAAGAAATCGCGGGCCCAATTGATGTTCGAGGTGAACACAAGCGAGTCAGTGAGCTTGGCGCGGTAGGTGAGATCGACCGTGTTTGATTCCTGTTCGGACCAGGTGTCGGCGCCGTTCAAGTAATAGCGACCCTTGGGGTTGAGCGCGTCCGGGACTTGGATGTTGTAGGTGGCCGTGCCGGGGTAATTGGCGGCAACCCATTGGTTGACGGAGAGCCCACTGGCGATCGCCGCGGGGTTGCCGTAGTAGAGCGCGTTCGTAAGAGCATTATCGACGCCACGCAAATCGGTGAACTTCCAATAAATGTGCTCGAGGTCGACGTTGAGCTCTTGGTTCTTGGTAATCCGGAACGTGCTGGAAACGGATTGGTAGTTCTGGCGGTTGAACTCGTTATCACGCCAGCCGCCGCCGTCGGAGGCACCGACGCCGACCCGCACGGCGACTTTGTCATTTAGCTTATAGTTAGAATACACCGAGGCTTTCACGTAAGACGCCGAGCCGAACGCGAAATCTAATTCCGTGGAATTGCCGTCGAAGTTAGGTTTGTTGGTGAGGTAATTCACCACCCCGCCGGGCCGCAGCACGCCGTAGAAAACCGCCGCCGCACCCTTGATGACTTCGACGCGCTCGATGTTCCACGTCGTGTAAGTTTGCCGACGATAAAAGCCGTTGCGGTAAAGTTGCAGACCGCTGAAACCGCGAATCGAGATTGTGGATTCGTAAGTGGAGTTCTGGATGCCGGGGACGTAAACGAGCGCCTCGGCGAGCCGCGTCTGCGCGAGATCTTTGATGAATTCACCCGTGAGCACATTGATGGGCAACGGTGAGTCGGCGATCAACGTACCGATGCCTGTGCCCGTAATGGAATTGGTGGCGCGGTAACCGTTGGAACGGTCCGATTTCACCGAAAATTCTTCGAGCTTGATGGTTTCGTCGGCTGCAGCCGATTTGGCGGGGCTAGTTTGGGCGAACGACACGCTCGCGACACTTAGGCACAGGGTAGCTAATTTAAACAAACGCAGGTTCATAAGGAGTGGGGTCTAACGGGGTGGTTACTGAACAAAAAAACCGTACTTACGAAAATTAATTTACGGCAACGGCCGGAAATGCAAATATTTCATTTCGCCGTCATTGGCGATGATTTAAGTGAAGAAGTTCACGCTAAAGGCTCATCTTGCCATTTTAGCCAAATATGAAGGTTTTAAGCCATGGCCAACACCGCTCCCGCTCCCTGGGCGGCGCGAAATCGGTTCGACGACGAACCGAATGCTCTACGAACGGACGACGTTGACGCGCTACACCGTCGTTTTTTTGGAATGCCTCAGCCGGCTGGCACCAGGAGTTTCAATCCTACCGCCCGGACAAGATTCTGCTGGCGAAGATCAAAGCTGATAAAAACCGGTGTTTCGAGTTCGAGTGCACTCGCAACATGGAGCACATCCAAGGTGCGCGTTCCGAGGGTCCGGCTGTGCTCCCGGCTCAACTCAGCCGCGCGCTTGAGGGCTGCACGCCATAGTAGGTCGGCCTGAACATAGCGGCCCTGTTCAAAATCGTCATCAAGCGCCGCCAGCGCCGTATGGAAAGCGCGTTCGTCGATCAGCCCGCGGTGAGCAGCCAGGGCGATACCGTTGGTCAATTCGACCCGGCCATGGTGGGTAACCGCAAGCGGCCCCTTCAGCTTGCCGCGCCAGGCAGCCATGGGGCGCGATTCCGGCTCATGCAGATAGAGTTTCAGCAGAGCGCTCGGATCGGCGTAGATCTTGTTAGCGGTCGCCACGATTCTCCTCATGCAATTCCCTGGCCTGTGCCGCCGTCATGGGTGCCGGCTGGTAGGACGTGAGCCGGGCCCAATAGTCGATCGGCGAAGGGGTCTTTTTCGGCGGTAGAACATAGGGAGTCAGCCGATATCTTGCCTTGCCGCTTTCGGTGAGCACTACCTCACCCTCCAGCTCCAGAATTCTTCTCACCTGTGGAAAGCGATTGCGGAGGTCGCGAATGGTCGCAGTGGGCGGCATAGTGATACGATCATGTATCACACAGAAGCGGATGTCAACGCGTCACTTTGGGATAGCAGCGACGGGTGGCGAGGGCGGCGGCGAATCAGCTGCAACCGTGCTTACCATCGTTATCACCGGAGGCACCAAGGGTCTGGGTAGTGCCACAAGCTGTCCACGGCGGCCAACTTGTTGGTAAATCGACAAAATTTTCTCTCGGAAGTAAAAAGCGTGGTAGACCCGGAGGGATTCGAACCCCCGACCCCTTGGTTCGAAGCCAAGTGCTCTATCCAGCTGAGCTACGGGTCCACGCCTCAACGATCGGCTAAAGTGATATCGCCTTTCTATCGCAGGTCGAGCCCGCTCAGCATCTGATGGCCGGCCTTGCCCATACCATAAATCTAACTAATCTGCGTTCCAATTCTGTCCGTGTCGCCTCTCTGCTCCAGCCTCTACGAATGCACCGTGATGCACCACCGCTTCACGCCGAAGGAGCATCGGTTCAACTACCGCATTTTTCTCTTCGCTTTCGACCTCGAAGAACTCCCCGAATTACACCGACGCCTCCCGCTATTTTCGTTCAACCGGCCCAATCTGTTTTCCTTCCGCGAACACGATTTCTTTCCCGTCGCCGAACCGCTCCATCACGCCAGCGCCGGATCGAACGGACCACGCCCCAGCGCACATCCCGCTTCGGCCGCACCGGCTTCGCTCAAACAACGCCTCCTCACTCACCTCGCCTCACGTGGCATCGACCTGACCGGCGGCCGGATCGTGTTACTCACGCTTCCGCGCGTCTGCGGCTATTTGTTTAATCCCGTGTCGTTCTATTTTTGCTACGACGCGGCCGGCACGTGCGTCGCCTCGATCGCCGAGGTGACCAACACGTTTCGGGAAATGAAACCGTACTTCCTCGGCCCCGACACCGCTGTGGCCAACGCGCCCGGCACATTTCACCGGCGCACACCGAAGCACTTTTACGTTTCGCCGTTTTCCGACGTCGACACCACCTTCGACTTCACGCTGCGCGCGCCCGGCGAACGTCTTTCGATTCAGATCGACGACTACGTCGGCGCCGACCGCACCCTGACCAGCGCCCTCGCCGGCCCGCGCCGCGCACTCACGAACGGCCGCTTGGCGTGGTTCACCCTCAAATACCCGCTCATCACCCTCCGCATTATCGCGCTCATTCATTGGCACGCAGCCTTGCTTTGGCTGCGGCGTTTGCCTTGGTTCGCCAAAGCCGCCCGCTCCACCGATCAACGCGATCTCTACCGCCCCCACGCCTCCATCGCTGCCAAAGCGGCCGACGCAACCAAACTCCCCGCCCCCACCGAAGCCGCATGAGCCAAGACTCCGCCACCACCTCGACCGCGCCCCTCGCCACTCGCGATAAACCCTCCTTTTTTCGCGCGGCCGTACTCAAAGCCTTCGGCGCCATGACCCGCGGCCATCTGCGCCTTGAATTACCCGACGGTCACATCCACGAAATCGGCTCTCAAGCCGACGCCTCCGCTCGCACCCTCCCGCTCGCGATTCCGGCCGCCGCGCACCTGCGCATTCGTCGCGAAAACTTTTTCACCAAATGCGCCCTCGCCGGCGATATCGGCTTCGCCGAAGCGTACATCGACGGCGATTGGGAGACGCCCAACCTCACCGCCGTCATCGCGTTCTTCATCCTCAACGCCGACACCGCGCCCACCCTCTCCGGCTCCAGCCAAGCCCGCACCTTCGCGCTCAACTCTCTGCGTTCGCTCAACCGCATTGGCCACCTCCTGCGGCCTAATTCCCGCGCCACCGCCCAGCGCAACATCAGCGAACACTACGATCTCTCCAACGACTTCTTCGCTCTCTTCCTCGACCCGTCGATGATGTACTCTGCGGCGAAATGGACCTCGCCCACTTTCACGCTTGAAGCGGCCCAACGCGAAAAAAATGACGCCCTCTGCCGCCACCTCCGCCTCCAACCCACCGATCACGTCCTTGAGATCGGCACCGGCTGGGGCGGCTGGTCGCTCCACGCCGCTCGCACGTACGGCTGCCGCGTCACCACCGTCACCATTTCCCGCGAACAACTCGAATACGCCCGCGCCCGCATCGCTGCCGCCGGCCTCTCGGATCGCATCACCGTCGAATTCCGCGACTACCGCGACCTCCACGGCTCTTTCGATAAAATCGTTTCCATCGAGATGATGGAAGCCATCGGCCACCGTTATCTCCCCGAATTCACCGAGGTGCTCCATCGCTGTTTGAAACCCGAGGGTTTGCTCGCGCTCCAGTTCATCACCTGCCCCGACGCCCGCTACGAACAATTCCGCCGCGGTGTGGACTTCATCCAAAAACACATTTTTCCCGGTTCGCTCCTACTCTCGCTCAATCGCGTGAACTCCGAGCTGAGTCGCGCGGGCGGCTTTGTCCTCCACGCCGTCGACGACTTCGGCCCCGACTACGCGCGCACCCTCCGCGTGTGGCACGACAACTTTCTCAACCGCCTCGAGCACGTCCGCGCGCTCGGCTTCGATGAGCGCTTCATCCGCAAGTGGAGCTATTACCTCAATTACTGCGAAGCCGCCTTCGCCCTGCGCAACATCTCCGTGGTCCACACGCTCCACACCCGCGCCAACAACCTCAGCTTCTGATTCCATGCTTATTTTTCTTCGCGCTCTTTTTATCGTCGTGATCGCCTCCATGGTGGCGGTGACGAGCTGGGCGAGTTTGCAATGCCCGCTCTTCGGTGTGCCGCGCGCCGTCGCCACGCACCCGTGGTTCATCGCGACACTGTTCGACGCGTACTGGGGATTTATTACTTTCTACGTCTGGGTGTGCTACAAACAAACCTCGCTCCTCGCGCGTCTCGCATGGTTCGTTGCGATCATGCTCCTCGGCAACATCGCCATGGCGGCGTACTGCCTCGCCGAGCTTTTTAGCATTTCAAGCCGCGACGCGCTCGTCGGCGTGCTCACCACGCGACGGGAAGGTCCGGGCCAACTCGGCCTCGTGCTCGCCGCGCTGGGCATCGTCGTCATCGCGTTGGCTTAAACTCCGCCCGTGCCCGATTCCTTTTCGCCCGACTCGCCCGCCGCCGCGCCGACCACGCCCGCGCGCAACTTTTGGCAGCGCCGCATGCGCGATCCGATCGTCGCTCAACTCACCCAAGGCATCACGCCGGAAAAAATCGCCCTCACGCTCGCCATCGGCAGCGGCGTGGCGCTGTTTCCTATTCTCGGGACGACCACGTTACTCTGCTTTCTCGTCGCCCTCGCGCTCCGGCTCAACCAGCCGATCATCCAGCTTATCAATCAAGCCCTGTGGCCGGTTCAAATTCCCATGATTTTTGTCTGCGTGAAACTGGGTGAATACGTCCTCGGAGCTCATCACGTGCCCATCAGTCTGAGCGAGATGCAAGAGCTCTTCTGGCGCCATCCGAGTGAGTTTCTCCAAAAGTTTGGCGCCACCGCGGGTCACGCCATTATAGGGTGGGCGGTCGCCGCGCCCTTTTTCATAGGCGCCGTCTATTTTATCACGTTGCCCATCATACGCACCGTGACGCGCCTCAAAGCCGTAGCCAAGACCGCCCTACTCCACCCTCAACACCCGACCCCATGAGTCCACTCGCCCTCATCGCCCTCGCGCTCGCCGGACTTTGCGCGCTGTTCGCCGGAATTTACCTCATCGCCCGGCGCATGGATAACTACGGGGTCATCGACATCGCTTGGGCTTACGCCTTTGGCCTGCTCGCGTTTTTCTATGCCGCCTGCGGCCCGGGTTGGCCGGTCCGCCGCGCCCTCATCGCCACACTGGCGATACTCTGGAGCCTGCGTCTCGGGACGCACCTCGCCGTTCGCGTCATCGGCCACCATCCGGTCGAAGACGGACGCTACCTCCAACTTCGTCGCGACTGGGCCGGTAACTTCGCGTCGAAAATGTTTTGGTTTTTCCAAATGCAGGCGGTCTCCGTCGTGATCCTCGGCGCAGCCTTTGTCATCGCCGCCCTCAATCCCGCGCCTGCGCTTCATCCGCTCGAAATCGCCGGTGCCCTGCTCTGGCTCTTCGCCCTCAGCGGTGAGGCCCTCGCCGACGCCCAACTCGCCGCTTTCAAAAAAAATCCCGCGCACCGCGGCCAAGTCTGTGCCGTCGGACTGTGGCGATTCAGCCGCCATCCGAATTATTTTTTCGAGTGGCTTATCTGGGTCGCGTTCTTCGTCTTCGCCCTCGGCTCACCCTTTGGCGGCTTCGCGGTCATCGGACCGGCGACGATTCTTTATCTGCTGCTGCGCGTCACCGGCATCCCGCTGACCGAGGAGCAAGCCCTCCGTAGCCGCGGCGACGCGTACCGACATTACCAAAAAACCACGAGTGTCTTCATCCCGTGGTTTCCCAAAAAATCCTAAACTTCTAAACCTCATCCGGTTTTTTAACTTTCATGATCGACGCGCTCCTCGAAAAAAACCTCCTGCCTGATTGGCTCCTGCGCATCGGCATCCGCCGCCTCCTCGCGCAACGCATCCGCGACGAATCCGCCGTCTATGATCGCGCCGCCTACGTCGCCGACCTCAAGACCCGCCCGCTCGCCGAGCAGACCGCCGCCGCCAACGAGCAACACTACGAAGTCCCCACGCGCTTCTACCAACTCTGCCTCGGCAAAAATCTCAAATACTCCGGCTGCCTTTATCCCACCGGCCGCGAAACTCTCGACCAAGCCGAGGACGCCATGCTCGCCCTCTACGCCGAGCGCGCCCAACTCGCCGACGGCCAATCCATCCTCGAACTCGGCTGCGGCTGGGGCTCCCTTTGTCTTTTCAACGCCCAGAAATTTCCCGGCGCCCGCATCACCGCGATTTCTAATTCGCGCACCCAAAAAGAGCACATCGACGCCGAAGCCAAAAAACGCGGCCTCACCAATCTCACGATCATCACCGCCGACATTAACGTCTTCGACACCGCCCCCGCGCAGTTCGACCGCGTCGTCTCCGTCGAGATGTTCGAGCACCTCAAAAATTACCAACTCCTTTTCTCGCACATCGCCCGCTGGCTCAAACCGGGCGGTCTGTTATTCACGCACATTTTCACGCACCACCGCCTGAGCTATCACTTTGTCGCCCGCGACGCTTCGGATTGGATGAGCCGCTATTTTTTTACCGGCGGCCAGATCCCCGCGCACGACCTGTTCCCGCAATTCCAAGACGACCTCAAACTCGTCTCCGACTGGAAAGTAAACGGCCGCCATTACCAACAGACCGCCGAACACTGGCTCCAAAACATGGACGCCCACCGCGCCGAGATTTACCCGCTCTTCGTCCAAACCTACGGCGCCGCCGACGCGACGAAATGGTGGGCCTACTGGCGGGTCTTCTACATGAGCTGCGCCGAACTCTGGGGCTACCGCGCCGGCGAGGAATGGCTCGTGAGCCACTACCTCTTCCGCAAACCGTAAAATCTACCGCCTTCTTCAATCCACCGCTCGCATGCGCTTCCTGCCCCAACTTGCGGTTCTGTTTCTTTCCCTCATCGGCCTGCGCGCGGCCGCGACTCCCGCCGTCGCCACGCTCCTCGCCGAAGCCCAGGCTGCGGAAACCCGTTTCGATTCCAAGTCCGCCCTCGCGCTCCTCATCCAGGCCGACGCCGCGCAACCCAACGACCCTGTCATCCTTCAAAAAATCGCGCGCCAATATTCCGACTCCACCCTCGATACCACCGATCTCACCGAGCAAAAAAAACTCTCCGCGCTCGCCCTCGCCTACGCCCAGCGCGCCCACACCCTCGCGCCCAAAAACGCCGTCAACGTTCTCTCTCTCGCGATCTGCTACGCCAAAATCGGTTTCTACGCCGACAATAAAACCAAGATCACCAACTCTCGTCTCGTGAAGGAATACGCCGTCGAAGCCCTCGCCCTCGACCCCGACTACAGCTACGCCCACCACGTCCTCGGCCAGTGGCACCACGAAGTCGCATCCATCGGCGCCACCACGCGATTCTTCGTCCGCCTGATCTACGGCGGCCTCCCCGCCGCCTCCACCGCCGAAGGTGTCCAACATCTCCGCCGCGCGGTCGCCCTCGATCCACTCAATCCTTCCCATCACGCCGAACTCGGTTTTGCGCTCCGCTCCGACGGCCAAGCCGACGCTGCGCAACAAGCCTTCGCCCGCGCACTCGAACTTTCGCCTCGCGAAAAACACGACCTCGAATCGCAGGCCCGCGTCCGCGCCGCGCTTAAACGTTCCTAAACGTCCGCGCCAAAAATCGGGCGCCGCCTCAGCCCTGCACCGCGCGCTTGCCTCGCTCCCCGCGCTTGCCGACGTTGATCATGTGCCCACTTCCTCTCGCATCAACCGCCTGCTCCTCGTTTTACTCCCGCTCGTGCTCGCCGGCTGCATCTCGAGCGAGGTCAAACAACTCATCCCCATCACGGGCGGAAAAACCGTCGCGTTTTCCTTCGGCCCCAAGGGCGCCGAACCCGGTCGCGCCAACGGCTACGAGGTTCAAATCGCCGCACTCCTGCCGAGCACCGATCCGAAGGAAAATTTTTATCAATTAGCCTTCACTGCTCCCGCCGGCGCCCAAGTAAAACGCGTCCAAATCGAAGACGTCTCCGAAGAGGCCGCCGCCTTCCCGCTCATCGACGACGTCACGCCGAAACTCACCGGTAACCGCTGGCAAGCCGACTCCGCCAAACTCAAAGCCGGTGACCCGCATTTCGCCTGGGCTATGACCATCCAAACTTCGATGCGCGTCTACCGCTTCACCGTCACCGACGCCGCGGGCGCGCGCACCGAGATGCTCCACGTCGTCGGTTACCCCGATTTCATCAAGAGCATGATGCGCAAAAAGTGGGGCGAGAAATACTGAGCAATAAAAAAACGTCGCTCGCCCCAACGCCCTCGCGGGGATCAGGCGGAAAATTCTTTCGCCAGCTCGAGACCAAAATAGCCACGGGCGTTGGCGAAACAGATGTTTTTCACCATGCCGCCGACGAGCGCCATGTCGTGGGGAATCTCGCCGCGCGCGATGTCGCCGCCGAGGAGATTGCACAACGTGCGCCGGAAATACTCGTGGCGCGGATAGCTGAGGAAGCTGCGCGAATCCGTGAGCATACCGACGAAACGCGAGAGCAGGCCGAGGTTGGAAAGCGAGTTGAGTTGCCACTCCATCGCTTCCTTCTGGTCGAGGAACCACCAGCCGCTGCCGAATTGGATTTTGCCGGGAATGGTGCCGTCTTGGAAATTTCCAATCATCGTCGCCATGACGTAATTATCGGCGGGATTGAGATTGTAGATCACCATGCGCGGGAGCTGGTCGGTGGCGTCGAGCGCGTTTAAATAGCGCGAGAGGGCGACGGCCTGCGGGAAATCGCCGATGGAATCAAAACCGGTGTCGGGCCCGAGCTTGGTGAGGAGGCGGGTGTTGTTGTTGCGGAGCGCGCCGAGGTGGAGCTGCTTCGTCCAGCCGCGCGCGGCGTCCCAGCGACCGAGCTCAAGCATGAGATACGAGCCGTAACGCGCGATGTCTTCGGCGGACGGCACGCGACCGGCGCGGGCCGCGTCAAAAACAGCTTGCGCTTGCGCGTGCGTGCACGGTTCGGCGAGCGCCGATTCGAGGCCATGATCGGAGACGCGACCGCCGATGGCGTGAAAATCGTCATGACGTTTTTTTAACGCGCCGAGGAAATCGTCAAACGTGCGCACGCCGTTAGCCGCGAAGGAACCGCCGGCCGCGCCCGCGAGTTTTTCCATGTAAGCGTTGAACACCGCGGGCGTGCCCACGGCGAAGGCCTTGTCGGGCCGGAAGGTCGGATACACGCGGGTCTTCAAACCACTGGCGCGGATCTGCTGGTGGAGCTCGAGCGAGTCGGCGGGATCATCGGTCGTGCACACGACGGCGACCTTGGAGTTGGTCAGAAAATCGTGCACGCGCATCGTGGCCAACTGCGGATTGGCGCGTTCCCAGATGGAGTCAGCGCTCGCCGGGTTGATGATGTCGGTGATGCCGAAATAGCGCGCGAGCTCGAGGTGCGACCAATGGTAAAGCGGGTTGCGCAGCGTGTACGGCATGGTCGCGCACCACGCGTCGAATTTCTCGCGCGGGGTGGCGTTGCCGGTGATGAGGCGCTCAGAGACGCCGTTGGTGCGGAGCGCGCGCCATTTGTAGTGATCGCCCCCGAGCCAGATTTCGGCGAGATCGGCGAAGCGGTGGTTGTTGGCGATCTGCGCGGGTGGCAAGTGGCAGTGGTAATCGTAGATCGGTTCGTTTTTCGCGAACGTGTGGTAAAGCTCGCGGGCAGCTGGGGTAGAAAGCAGGAAATCGTCGTGGATGAATGCGGCCATGGGGGAATCTAAGAGTTGTGGGTCAGGGACGTTCGCGGGGCGACTCAGGCTTTGGCAATATCGTTAAGCATCGCGGCGAGGCTCGTGTAACCGGCGAGGCGGGTTTCGGCGGCGGCGCACGTCGCAGCGGAAGCTAGGCCGGTGTGGCGCGCGAGGAACACGATGTAAGCGGCGATGTTTTTCGCGAAGTTGAGGCGACCCTCGTCGCTGATCGTGTAGAAGCGGGCGCGTTGGCGGTAGCCGGCGGGCGTGTGATCGCCGAGCGCGGCTTTTTCGGCGCGACCGTCGGCGGCGAGCACGTGGAGGAAATTATATTCAAACCAGAACATATGTTCCGGGCTCGGTGTGAGCGCTTCGAGCGCGGTGCGCGTAACGGCCGGGCTGGAGAAGACGTCGGTGCCGTGGCCGGATTTCGCGAGGGCATCGGTGATGAAGACGCGGGCCATTTTCTGCTCGGTGGCGTCGGTGCTGTAAGCGCCGAGCAACGCGAGCTCGAGGGTGAAGCGGTACCAATCGCGCCACAGCGCTTGGTCGGCGGAGTTTTTTGAAGCGAAAAGCCCGCGGCCCATTTCGTAGGTGTAGCGGCCGCTGGTCTTGATCTCGAGTCGGCCGCCGGTGACGGCGCCCATGACTTGATAATTTTCAGCGGATTTGCCGGAGCCCGAGTGAAAACCGATGCTCGCGCCAAAGTTCGCGCAGACGGCCCATTGTTTTTCAATGAGCGTGCGGAGCGCGGCGTTGTCCGGGTAAGGCATGTTTTTTTGAAACCCAAACGCCGGAGCGACGAAGTGGATTTTCATCCCGAGGGCTTCGCAGAGCGCGAGCATGATGGCGGTCGTCTCGGGCGTGGTGAGGCCGGGCAATTCATCGATCGAGAGTTCGCGCAGATACGCGCGGCCGACTTCGTTCGTAAACGCTTGCGCGCGGGCCGCGGCGTATTTGCCGTCGCGGACCTTCATCTTTTGCAAAGACGGCCAGACGTAGGCGAGGAGCTTGGCGAAATCGGTTTCGTTAAGCGTGAGGCCGGCTTGAGCGACGCGGGCTTTGACCGTGGCGATGAGCGCGGCGGGGACGTGTGCGGCGCACCACACGACGGCATCGTCGGCGACCTTCGTCTGCGCGAGCTCAGGCGAAAGATCGAACGTGATGTAGCTGGCCAGCACGCAGCCGGTGACGAGGGCGTCTTCGCGGCTATCAAATTTACCGCCGATGGGCTGGTGAT
>CAJAFD010000516.1 GCA_903938935.1 uncultured Opitutia bacterium | reverse complement strand
TCGAACTTGTGGTCATGACAACGCGCACAATTAAACGAGAGCCCTAAAAACGCCCCACCCGTGGCCGTGATCATATCGTCCAACGTCGCCGCGCGGATATTCTTTTTAGCCGCGAGATCTAGATTGAGAACATCATCATAAGGACCAGCGACTAGAAACGCACTCGCGACTTCGATCGCGGGGTTATCTTTCGCGATGACATCGCCGGCAAGGTGCTCGGTGATGAAACGGTCAAACGGTTTATCCGCGTTGAAGCTGTGGATGACGTAATCGCGAAACGGCCAGAGATCATCGATGATGACGTTGCGCTCGAAGCCCAAGCTCTCGCCAAACCGCGTGACGTCCAGCCAATGCCGCCCCCAGCGCTCACCGTAGTGCGGCGAGGCCAGCAAACGATCCACGAGCTCGCGCGTCGCCGCCTCCGCATCTTTTTGCGACGCCGCCACGAAAGTCTGCACTTCCGCATACGTTGGTGGCAGACCAATCACATCGTAACTCATACGACGAATCAGCGCGGCTGGATCGGCTGGGGCATTCAGCTCCAGTCCTTTTTCTTTTAGTTTTTCTGCGACGTAATCATCGATTCCCTTGTTCGAAGCGGGACGCGCGATCGGCTGCAACGACCACCAAGATTTGTCCGCTCTTTTCGCTTCACCCAGCGCGGCCGTGCGCGGATCAGGCGCTCCCCGTTTCACCCAAGTGATGAAATCCGCAATGACCGCATCCGGCAACTTCGGCCGCTGCGGCGGCATCTCAAGATCCTCCTCGAGATGACGAATGGTGCGAATGAGCAGACTGTTTTCGGGATCACCAGGAATGATGACGGGCTGACCGCCGTCCCCGCCTTTCTGCCAACCGGCGCGCGAATCGAGAAACAGATTAGATTTTAGTTTTTTTGCCTGAGCGCTGTGACATTCATAACAGTACTCAACAAGCGCTGGCCGAATTTTTTGTTCAAAAAAAGCGATCCCGGCGGCATCCGCTTCTTCTGCAGCTCTGGCCCAAGCCGAAACGAGTGATGCGGCAAAAACGGCAAACAAAAACCTCAGCGTACGGAAGCTCATGCGAGTATGCTCTTAATCACATGACCATGCACATCCGTAAGACGCCGTGCCGCACCGTTGTGGTAATAAGTAAGCCTCTCGTGATCGAGCCCGAGCAGATGCAGCACGGTCGCGTAAAAATCGTAAACCGTAGTAACGTCTTGCACACTACGACGGCCGAAATCGTCCGTGGCCCCATGACTGACGCCGCCGCGCACACCGGCGCCCATCATCCACGTGGTGAACGCATCCGGGTTATGATCTCGGCCCGTGGTACCTTCCTGGTGCGTCGGCATGCGGCCAAATTCGGTGCACCAAATGACCAACGTGTCCTGCAAGAGGCCTCTTTGTTTCAAATCCGCGAGCAAGGCCGCCGTCGGTTGATCAAAAACTGGCGCGTGCCGATCGTAATCGGCCTTGAGCGTTTTATGCGCATCCCAATTGAGCAACCCATCGACGGCGCTCGCGCGCGACGCGCAATAGAGACTGACGTAGCGCACGCCTTTTTCGAGCAGGCGGCGCGACAGGAGACAATTGCGCGCGTACGCCGCCTTGAGCGGATTGCGGTCATCGGTGCCGTAGAGTTGATGAACGTGCTGCGGTTCGCGCGAGAGATCGCAGACTTCGGGCGCGGTCAGCTGCATGCGGGCAGCCAATTCATAGCTCGCCATGCGCGCCTGCAGTTCATCGCTGCCGGGATGCATCGCGGCGTGCTCGGCGTTGATGCGTTCGAGGAAAGCCCGCGTCGCTTTATCTTCGGCGGCGCCGATGCTCGTGGGACGGGCGAGATTTCGCAGCGGCTGTTGCGCCGCCAACGTGACACCCTGATGCTCGGCCGGCAAAAAACCGTTACCCCAATTCGCCTTACCGTTGGGTGGCTCGCCCCGGATGTCTTGGATAGCAATGTAAGTTGGTAAGTTCTCATTCAAACTTCCCAACGCGTAGCTCAACCAGGCACCGGCGCTCGGAAAACCCTCGCGCGCGAAACATGTGTTCATGTTGATACAACCCGGCCCGTGCGTGTTGGTG
>CAJAFD010000515.1 GCA_903938935.1 uncultured Opitutia bacterium | reverse complement strand
GGGCGCCCTCGCCGCCGCTCACGGCACCACGTCGAACCAAAACGGCACGAACACCTCGCTCCCCGCGAGGTTGACCTGCGCCCAGATCACGTAGCGCCCGGCTTCGGGAATCGTGATTTTAAACGACAACGTCGGCTGCGTCGCATCCGGCCGTCGGCTCAAGTCCGTCTCCATCGGGTGCAGATGCGCGAAGCCGCTGCGCTTAACATCAAACGCCACGAGATGCGCGTACGCTTCCATCACCGGCTCGAGCGGCACGACGCCGCCGTCGATTTTCTTGACGCTAAATTTTAAATCCACCGCCTGGCGCGCGCGCACCGGCAAACTCGCCGGCTCGAGGGTGAAACGATAACCGCCTTGCTCTGCGGTCCATGCGGTCACAGTCCCAACGGGCGATTCGCCCTCGATGTAGCCTGGGGTGAACAGCACGCCTTCCACCACCAGATCGGCGTTGGCGTAGAGGCTGCGCGCGGTCGCCGCCGGAGTGAAATCCGCAAAGAATCGGTACGAGCCGCCCAGCCGGGGCGTGAAGGCAAAACTCCATTCGCCGGGGCGACGCGTCGGCTCGGGGTGCACATGTTGATATTCGGCCAAGGTCGGATCCGTGATTAAAAGATGCAGCTTCTTGCCGTGCATCACGAGCAGGTCCTCGGGCGCGATCGGTTTTCCGCCGGCGGTGACCAGCGTGAGGGTCACCCGAAGTTCTTCCCCCCGCTTCGGCGTGCCCTCAGTTTTCAACGTCATTTTCACCGGCGAGCGCGCGGCGATGACGGGAATAAACTGCGGGTTCGCCGGGTCGCAGTAATCCACGGCGTTTTTTCCGCTCACGCGGAAATCCATGTGATTCAGATTCGTGCCCGTCGGGATAAACCGGAAAAATAAAAACACGGCCAACGCCACCGCCGTGATGACGGCGATTTGCCGGAGTTGCGCGGTGGAGAGGCCGGAGCTCGGAGGAGGCTGGCTCATCGGTTGGCCTTCATTTTCGCGACGAATTCGCTCGGTTCCCAGACGCTGCCATCGGCGCGGTGGATGATCTTGCCTCGTTCATCAATCAACAGCGTCGCGAGCGTGTGTTTGAGCAAGTCGCCTTCGAATTCCGCGATGACGCCGAACTGCGTGAGCAAATCGCGGATCGCGCTCTCGGGGCCGGTGAGGAACGAAAAATTCGCCGTGTCGATGCCTCGCACCGTCGCGTATTCCTGCAACACGGCCGGCGTGTCAAAGGCCGGATCGAGCGTGATCGACACAAACTCGATGCCGGCGACAGCGGCTTCACGCGCGAGTTTCTGCGTGGCCATGAATTTCGCGGTGGCGGCCGGACACATCGTGGCGACCGGACAACGGGTGAAGATGAAATTCATCATCACTTTTTTTCCGCGAAAATGGCCGCTAGGGATCGCTTGGCCGGCTTGGTTGTAGAGCGTGAAGTCGGGCATCGCTTCACCGACTTCGCGGTAGGCGTTTTTGCCGCGGGTCATGGTGTTTTCGCGGAGACCGCGGGCCGCGGCGGTCACGGCGGTGGTGGCGGCGCGATCATCGGGCCAGATTTTCTCCAAACGGAAGTCGCCGTCTGGGCTCGGAATCATCTCGGCGCGGATGCGTTGGCCGGGTTTGGCGGCGGCGAGATCGGCGGCGCTGACGAGGAACTCCATGGTCATCGCCGGCATGTAGCCTTTGATCTCATCGTGGTGCACGATCAACACCTTACGCGTGAGGTCGACGCCGGTGATTTCGCCGGTCAAGGGATAGCGTGCGGCGGCGGCTTTGGCGGCGGCAGGCGCGGCCGCGGGGGTGACGGCCGCGGGGGGTTGGCCGCAGGCGACGAGGGCGAGCAGCAGGGTCGAGCCGCCCATCCAGCCGCCGAGCCGGTTATAAGAGTTCATATCACTACGGATTCGCCGCGGCATAATTTTGTCAAAGGGTTTGCCGCGAACAGAAGCGTGGTTTCTGTTCGACCAACGTTTCCATCATGACCGCCGCCGCTTATCCTCATCGTACATCGGACTACAAGCCTGCCGTCGCCTGGGTTGCCTATCTGGGCAGCGCGTGGGTTTTCGTGCTCGTGGCGCTCGGGGCGTTTACGACCAGCATCGGCGCGGGGATGGCGTTTCTCGATTGGCCGTTGTCGAATGGCTCGGTGAACCCGGCGGGTTGGCTGACAGAGATGGATAAATTTGCGGAGCATTCACACCGACTGAGCGCCAGTGTGATGAGCGCGGTGACGATCATCCTCGCCATGGTGTTGTGGCGCACGGAGGCGCGGACGTGGCTGCGCAAACTCGCGTTGTTCGCCGTAGCGTTGGTTTTATTTCAGGCGCTCGTGGGCGGGCTGCGGGTGTTGCTCGATCACCTGCACGTCGCGATGGTGGACACGAGCGTGGGCCGGCTATTTGCGATGCTGCACGCGTGTCTCGCGCAACTTTTTGCCTGCACGTTGATCGCCATCGCTTGCTCGCTTTCGCGGGGCTGGATCACGCGGGCGACGCCGGTGAGTGGTGGTGTGCGCCGAGCGGGTGCGATCTGTTGCGGATTAATTTTTGTCCAACTCGCGATCGCGGCGGTGATGCGCCATAGCTTCGCGGGGATGGCGATCCCGACGTTTCCGGCCTCAGCGCCAGATGGGAGCTGGTTACCGCCGGCGTGGGATTTTCGCGTCGGCATCCATTTCGCGCACCGCGTGATGGCGGCGGTGTTATCGGTGGCGCTGGTGTGGTTTACCGTGAAAATCTGGCGGGATCGCGGGGCGACGCTGTTGATGCGTTGTGGCGCGGCGGTGTTGGTGAATTTGCTGGCGCTGCAAGTGTTATTGGGGGCTTGGATTATATGGAGCCAACGCTCGGCCGCGATGACGACGGGGCATGTGCTCGTGGGCGCAGCGACGCTGGTGACTACTTTTGGACTGACTTGGCTCGCGCACCGCGACGTCGTGGAAGCGCATTCCGTGAAATAAAAAACTATGACCGCCGAACCCGCCGTCGCGACCAGCCCCGCGAAATTTTCTGATTACCTCGAGCTGACTAAGCCGCGCTTGAGTCTGTTGTCGGTGTTAACGGCGGTGGCGGCGTACGCGGCGGCGCGGCCGGCTTACAGCACCTCGCAACTGGTGTTGTTGGTTCTAGGAACTTCATTGGCGGCGGGTGGCGTCGCGGCGCTGAACCAGTGGTTGGAGTCGGATACGGATGCGTTGATGAAGCGTACGGCGGATCGCCCGATTCCGGCGGGGAAAATCGCGACGGGGTCGGCGTTTGTCGTGGGTGGGCTGTTGTGTGTGGCGGCGTTGTTTATTTTGTTTTCGCGCGTGGGTTATCTGTGCGCGGGCATGGCGTTGCTGACGATGGTCGCTTACCTATGCTGGTACACGCCGGCGAAGCGTTGGTCGAGGTGGAGTACGGAAATCGGGGCGGTGGCAGGAGCGTTGCCGCCGTTGATCGGTTGGACGGCGGCCGAAGGGCGCGTGAGCGAGCTGGGCTGGATTCTTTTTGGGCTGCTGTTTTTCTGGCAGATCCCGCATTTCATGGCGATCGCGTGGACGTACCGGCGCGATTACACGGCGGTGCATTTCCCGATGTTGTCGGTGCGCGATGAGAAGGGTGGAATCGTCGCGGCGTGGTCGTTTGCGACGACGCTCGGACTCGTAGCGGTGAGCGTGTTACCGTGGGCGCTGGGTCTGGCCACGGTGTGGTCGGGCGGCGTGGCGGTGGCGGGCGGGTTGTGGTTCATCGTGCGGGCGGGGATTTTTCTCCGGGCCGAGGGCCGTGACGCGGCAGCGCGGCAGCTTTTCCTTTGTTCCATCGCGTATTTGCCGCTCGTGCTGGGCGCACTGGTGGCGGACCGGATCGTGAATTTTTAAAATAACCCAGGACCTCCATGACGATTAACGACATTCCTGCTCTGAACGCCTCGCTGAACGCCGTCGCGACGGTGCTGATCTCGACGGGTTTTGTGCTGATCAAGACCGGGCACAAAGTCGCGCATCGGGCGGCGATGTTGAGTGCGGGGATCGTGTCGGCGGTTTTTCTGGTCGGCTACGTCACCCACAAAGTGCTCAAGGGCATGGCGGCGGGCGCGGGCGAGGCGGTGCACACGCAGTTCGGCGGCGAGGGGGCGATTCGCATCGTTTATTATGTGATGCTGATCACGCATGTGGTGCTGGCGATCAGCATCGCGTACTTGGTGCCGCGGACGTTTGCCCTCGCGTTTCAGGGAGATTTTGAGCGCCACAAACGTTGGGCGCGGGTGGTGTTCCCCATCTGGTGGTACGTTTCGGTGACGGGCGTACTGGTTTATTTCTTTCTGTATCAGTGGTGGCCGGCGAAAGCTTGAGCCGTGCGGGCACAAAAAAGCCGGACCCCAAAAGGCCCGGCTTTTTAATTTTTTAGCTAAACGAGCTTATTTGACCGTGATGACGCCCTTCATGCCGACCATGAAGTGAGCCGGGAACGAGCAGATGTACGCGTAGTCGCCCGTCTCAGCAGGGACTTTGAAGGTGATTTCGGCGGATTTGCGCGGCCCGAGCATCGGAGTGTGGGCGAGGACTTGGCCCTTGAGGGACTCGGGGATGTAGTCCGTGGCCTTGGCGGTGGTGGCAGCCGTGGCAAAGGCGTTCACATCGGTGCCTTTTTTGAGGATCACGAGGTTGTGGCCCATCGCTTCTTTCGGCATGGTGCCGATGTTTTTAAGCGTGATTTTGAGCACTTCACCGGGTTTGGCCTCAATGGTGGCGAGGTTGAATTTCATGTTATCACCGGCGGTGATTTCGATGGCGCGCGGAGCCGCAGCGGCCGCGAGGGCGACGCTCTGACCGAGGCCAGAGAGCAGGAGAGCTGAGAGGGAAACCAAGAAGAGGTTGCGAGTTTTCATGTCGAGCCGACCGTCGGCGACCCTTTCGCGACTGGCAAACTCGAAGGACGAAAAATTAGCAGAAACACACCGGGGGGTTAAAAACCCTGATAAGCGGTGCGATTTGCTCGAGCTAATGCCCCTGCGAGCCCTGTTAATAGGTGAAGAGGGCGGCGCTCGCTAGGTTGCGATGCGCCGGGCAGAGCGCAGGGTTTTACGACCTTTATCGTATTCTTACTTGAAATGATGAACGGTTCGCGGACTCTCTACCGAGTTTGGCGAATCACTTAGCCTTATTTAAATTTTACTGAAACGCACCATGCGCTTGTCTTCCCTCCTCACCTCCACCGCCCGTTGGGGCCGCGCCGGCTTTGCCCTCGGCGCCCTCGCCCTCCTCTCCGGTTGCGATTACAACTTCTGGCGCATGGATGGACACCAGTCCACCATCACCGTGGCTGGCCCGGTGGCCCGCTCCCAACTTGAGGTGTTTTACGTCACCTGCTGGGTGACGCTGGTCATTTTCATCCTCGTCGGTGGCGTGCTGGCGTACGCGACCTTGAAATTCCGCGCCAAGACCGAGGCCGAGGAAAAAGCCATCCCACCCGAGCAAGGCCATGGTAACCCGCTCATTGAGCTCGGCCTTATCGGCGCCTCCGTCCTGGCCCTCGTCATCATCGCGATCCCCACCCTCAAAGGCATCTGGTACACCTACGATGTGCCCGAGGACCGCAAGGCCGACACCTACGAAATCACCGCGACCGGTTACCAATGGTGGTTTAAATTTGAATACCCCAGCGAGCAAATCGCTGGCTCTGGCGCCCTCACCACCGGTAACGAACTGGTCATCCCCGCCGGCCGCCCCGTGCGCATTAACATCCGCACCGTCGACGTCATCCACAGCTTCTGGGTCCCGAAACTCGCTGGTAAGGTCGATATGATGCCCAACCGCGCTAACTTCCTCTGGCTCCAAGCCGACGAACCTGGCTACTTCTGGGGTCAATGTGCCGAGTATTGCGGTGATTCGCACGCGGTTATGCGCTTCCGCGTCATCGCGCTCGCGCCGAAGGACTTCGCCGACTGGGTCGCCCAGCAAACCTCCCCCGCCCGCAACGTCACCCCCAAGCCCGGCGAGACCGCCAAGGCCCAATTCGCCTCGCTCCGTACGTTTAAACAGAACGAAACCGGCATCACCGATAAATACGACGTCGCTCCCCTCGAAGCCTGGAAAGCCAAACAATTCCCCGAAAAAGGTGAAAACGCCGCGCTCATCGCCCAAGGTAAAGCGCTCTTTGTCTCCAAAACCTGCGCTTCCTGCCATGAAGTCCGCGGCCATGGCGCCGCCGGCATCAGCGGCCCCAACCTCACCCACATCGGCGCCCGCTCCACCATCGCCGCCGGCCTGATCGAGAACAACTCCGAGCAGCTTCAACGCTGGATCCGCGATCCCGGTTCCGTTAAGCCCGGCAACAAGATGGCCAAAGCCTATATCGACAATAACATTAAGCTGACGAACGAAGACGAAGTCGCCCTCGTCGCCTATCTCCAAAGCCTCAAGTAATCCCGCACCATGGAAGCCATTCTTAAATCCGACCTGCACGCCAAAGACACGCACGCGCCCGCCAAGTCCGCCATCTTCTGGCGCCCCACCGCCCAGACCGGCCTCATCAGCTGGCTGACCACCGTCGATCATAAAAAAATCGGGTTCCTCTACGGTGTGTTCGCGCTGTTCTTCTTCTTGGTTGGCGGCGTCGAAGCGCTGCTCATCCGCCTCCAGTTGATGTACCCCAACGGCACCGTGCTGACCGCGCAGCAGTACAACACGATGTTCACGATGCACGGCACGACGATGATCTTTTTGGCGATCATGCCTCTCTCGGCCGCGTTCTTTAACTTCATCATGCCGCTCCAAATCGGAGCGCGCGACGTCGCCTTCCCCCGCCTTAATGCTTTCTCGCTGTGGACCTTCGTCGCTGGCGCGATTGTGATCAACCTCGGCTGGTTCATGCACGACGGCGCGCCCGACGGCGGCTGGGTCGGCTACGCTCCGCTCACCTCCAAGACCTTTGCGCCCGATCACTCGATCGACATGTGGGTCATGGGCCTCCAGCTCCTCGGTGTCGCCTCCATCGCCGCCTCGCTGAACTTCATCGTCACCATCATCAACCTCCGCGCCCCTGGCATGACGATGATGCGCTTGCCCGTCTTCACGTGGATGACGCTCATCACGGCCTTCCTGATCGTCCTCTCCTTCCCCTTCATCACCATCGCTCTGGTTGAGCTGATGATGGACCGCCTCTTCGGCACCAGTTTCTTCGAAGTCTCCAACGGTGGTATGCCGATCCTCTGGCAACATCTCTTCTGGGTCTTCGGTCACCCTGAAGTTTACATTCTGATTCTGCCCGCGATGGGCATCGTCTCGGAAATCCTCCCGACCTTCTCGCGCAAACCCCTCTTCGGTTATCCGATCGTGGTGTTCTCTGGCGCTTCCATCGGCTTCCTCGGTTTCTCCGTCTGGAGCCATCACATGTTCACCACGGGCATGGGTACCATGGCTACGGCGGCCTTCTCGCTCGCCACCATGGCCATCGCCGTGCCGACGGGCGTAAAGATCTTTAACTGGATCGGTACGCTGTGGGACGGCCGCCTCTCGATGCGCACGCCCATGATGTTTGCCCTCGGCTTCGTCTGGATGTTCATGATCGGCGGCTTCTCCGGCGTGATGCACTCGGCCGCTCCCGCTGATGCGCAACAACAGGACAGCTATTTCGTCATCGCCCACTTCCACTACGTGCTCATCGGTGGCTCGCTCTTCGCGCTCCTCGCGGGCATCCACTACTGGTTCCCGCTCATGTTTGGCCGCAAGGTCAGTGAGTTCTGGGGCAAGCTCTCCTTCTGGGTCATCTTCGCCGGCTTTAACATCACGTTCTTCCCGATGCACTTCCTCGGCCTGAACGGCATGCCGCGCCGCACGTTCACCTATGATGCCAACCTCGGTTGGAACGCCGCCAACTACATCGCCACCATCGGCGCGCTCATCCTGGGCGTCGGTATCTTCATCTACTTCGCCGTGATGGTTTACACCTTCTTGAAGGGAGAAAAAGTTGGCAAAGACGTCTGGGATGCACGCACCCTCGAGTGGAGCCTGCCGAATCCACCGCCCGAGTATAACTACCGCGTCATCCCGACCGTCCACGCGCGCGATGCTTACTGGTACAACAAACAGCACAAAGAAGAGATCGCCCGCGAAGAAGCCGAAGGTGCTAAAGCTGAAGCGGCGCACGGCGGCATCCACATGCCGCACCAGTCGATTTATCCCTTCGTCGCCAGCCTCGGCCTCTTCATTGCCTCGATTGGCATCGCGGTGATTGACCATGATCCGAGCCCCGGCTTTTGGGGTAATAAAATCGTCGTTTCGATGATCGGCGGCGTGGTCATGCTCGCCGGCATCTACTTCTGGGCCCTCGAAGGCAACGAAGGCTACCACCTCCATCTCGACGATGAAGGTAACGCCTCCGCCGATAAAAAAGCCGCAAAACACTAAGCCGCGCTCCACCCGCACCGTCCACGCTTCCCAAACCGATTTAATTCCATGAGCAGTCACGCTGGTACTATTGACCACCACCACGATCCGAGCACCTCGACCGGCATCCCCAACAAAAAGTTGCTGATGTGGACGTTCCTAGCTTCGGACTGCATGTTCTTCGGTGCGCTCATCTCGACGCACCTGATTTACCGCCTGCACCCGATGCCGGATGCGCCTTCGCCGAAGAACATCTTCAGCCTAGAGCTCACCTCATTCTCGACCTTCATCCTCCTGATGTCGTCGCTCATGATGGCGCTCGCCGTCACTGCGATCCAGAAGGGCAACCTCAAGAGCATGCGCTGGTCGATTTTGACCACGATCTTCTTCGGCTCAATCTTCCTGGGCTGCCAAGTGTACGAGTTCCAAGAATTCGTTGAGATCAAAAAGATGACGATCACCAACAGCATGTTGGGCACGACATTCTACACCCTCACCGGCACGCACGGTACGCACGTCGCCATCGGGGTGTTATGGTTGATCTTGATGTATGTCCGCTCCTTCCAGCCACCCGAGGCCGGCCGCAATGCCGCTTGGTTCATCCGCCATGCCGTCCACATCACCGTGATCATCGGAGCCATCTTGCTAGCGATCTTCGCCACGCTCGCCCTCGTCCACACCTTGCACACCGGCGGTAGTATCGGCGCCTTCTTTGGCGGACATTTCGCCATGCTCGCGGGCCTGCTCGCTTGTATCGCTGCGGGCATTTACTTGGCCCGACCGACCGGCCCAGTGAACTTCGGCGAAGCCAACGCCATCGACGTCGAATCCATGGGCCTTTACTGGCACTTCGTTGATATCGTCTGGATCGTCATCTTTACCGCCGTCTATCTCCTCGAATACCTCTGATAATCACCATGAGCGCTCCCGCCCACTCCGCCCCGGCCGCCCACGATCACGGCCACGAAGAAAGCAAGTTTCAGATCTACGTGCAGATCGCCATGCTCCTCGCCGTCATCACCGGCGTCGAGATTGTCGGCATTTACCTGCCCTTCGCCAAATGGATCATCGTGACCGGCCTAGTCGTCCTCTCGGTCGTGAAGTTCATGTACGTGATCTTCTACTTCATGCACCTGCGCTGGGATAAGCCCTTTTGCACGATCATGTTTTTCATCGGACTCGTACTCGCCAGCGGCACCACTTGGGCCCTGCTCGAGTTATTCATGGTGAAAGACAGCCTGCCGCTCCCCGTCTAAGCGACGGAGACCCGAATAGAAATTCAAATCACCACGGCGGCCTCTGGGCCGCCTTTCTTTTTCCCATGATCGACTGGCGCCACTGGCACAATGAACCCTACCTCGTCGGCGGGATCGTGCTCCTCGGTTGGCTCTACGCGATCCTCGCCGGTCCGCTGCGCGCGCGCCTCGCCCCCGGCGCCCCCTTCCCGCGGGGCCAAGCCGCGCAGTTTTACACCGCACTCGTGATCTTCTACCTCGCGGTGGGCTCGCCGCTCGACCAGATCGGCGAACGCTTCCTCTTCAGCGTGCACATGCTGCAACATCAATTGCTGATCTACGGCGCCGCTGTTTTTTTCCTCCGCGGCTTGCCCGTGTGGATGGTGGATCCCGTGCTCGATCGCAACGGCTGGCGTGGGCCGCTCCGCCTGTTGTTCAATCCGCTCATCGCGGGGCTCCTGTACACGCTCATCATCAGTATCTGGCACGCGCCATCGGCCTACGATTGGGCCTTGCAGAACAAAACCGTGCACGTGATCGAACACCTCATGTTCTTCGGCGCCGGCCTGCTGTATTGGTGGCCCATGTTGAGCCCATCGCGGGCGTTCCCACCGCTGCCTTACGGCGTGCGCATGATCTACCTCTTCGGCGTGTTGATCGCGATGACGCCGGTCTTCGCGTACATCACGTTTTCCCGTGATATTCTTTACCCGACGTACGAATACGCGCCGCGCTTGATCGCCGATTTCACCGCCAACGAAGATCAACTCCTCGCCGGCGTGAGCATGAAACTCGTGGGTTTGGTCGTCGCCCTCGCCGCCTTCGGCGTGTGCTTCTTCAAATGGGCGGCCGCCTCCGACAAAAAAAAGACCGGTCAATGACCGGTCTTCGCCAGAAATAAATCGTCCTTCGCCGGCTCAAGCCTTCGCGGCGCCGACCAGATCGTCGATCGAGTCGCTCTCGACGTTGATATCGGCAAACAACCACGACGACAAATACCGCTCCGAGGCCGAGGCGATGATCACGACGATGCGCTTGCCCTTGTTTTCGGGCCGTTGCGCGAGTTGCAACGCCGACCACACGGCCGCACCCGACGAGATGCCGATCGGAATACCGTCGAGCTGATTGACCTGCTTCGACACCGGACCGGAATCGGCTTCCTTCACGCGGATGACTTCGTCGTAAACTTTAGGGTTCAACACCGCCGGCACAAAACCCGCGCCGATACCCTGCAATTTATGCGGGCCAGGCGAGCCACCCGAGAGCACCGGCGAAGCGTCGGGTTCGACGGCGACGATTTTCACCGCAGGATTGCGCGCCTTCAGCACTTCACCGATGCCGGTGATCGTACCGCCCGTGCCCACGCCCGCGACGAGGAAATCCACTTTGCCGTCGGTATCGCGCCAGATTTCTTCGGCAGTGGTTTTGCGGTGGATAGCGGGATTGGCAGGATTAGCGAACTGCTGGAGAATGACGGCGCCGGGGATTTTGGCGGCGAGTTCCTCGGCCTTGGCAATGGCGCCTTTCATGCCCTTGGCGCCTTCGGTGAGCACGAGCCGCGCGCCGAGGACTTTGAGCAATTTCCGGCGCTCGGTGGTCATCGTCTCGGGCATGGTGAGGATGAGTTTGAGGCCTTTGGCCGCGGCGACGAAGGCGAGCGCGATGCCCGTGTTGCCGGAAGTCGGCTCGATGAGGACGGTGTCCTTGGTGATTTTACCGCTGCGGAGCGCCTCGTCGATCATGGCGAACCCGATGCGGTCCTTCACGCTCGAGAGCGGATTGAAAAACTCGAGTTTGAGCAGGATCTCCGCCTGCGCACCGTGTGCGGCCGCGGTGCGGTTGAGCCGCACGAGCGGGGTGTTGCCGATCGTTTCCGTGATGTCGTTGTATATTTTAGCCATGGTAGGAATGAGTTAGTTTTTAGGGGAAAATTACCGAGAGAAAATCAAATCGCGTAGTCGTCGCTGAAGGAATGAGAACGCCGGAGGCGGAGGTTCACCCGGTCGTGGAGCTTGAGGTCGAGGCTGACGAGTTCGGAGCGGGAAAGTTCCACCTCGATCGGTTCGCGACCGGGGAGTTGTTCGAGCGAGAGTCGCGCCTGCGGGCCGGCGGCATGAATACCGCGACTCTCGGCTTCGACGCCGCCCGCACCCGCTACGAAAGAAGAAATCGCGATGTCGTGGGGGCGCACGTAAATGTGGCCGTCGCGCACGAGCACCGGCGTTCCAAGCGTCACGGCGGGCGCGAGCGCAGGAGCGCGCAGGACGTTTACGTTGCCGAGAAATTGATAAACAAAGGGCGTCGCCGGCCGGTCGTAGACTTCCTGCGGGGGGCCGACTTGCTCGATCTTGGCTTGGTTCATGATCACGACTTCGTCAGCGATCTCGAGCGCCTCTTCTTGGTCGTGGGTGACGAAAAGCGTGG
>CAJAFD010000514.1 GCA_903938935.1 uncultured Opitutia bacterium | reverse complement strand
TGCGCGTCACCCAATCCGCCACCTACTGGGACCGCGCGCACGTGACGCTCAACGCCGCGGTTTTTTATCCCATCGAAAACCCATCCGTCGGCGAAGCCGCCTTCCGCGCCGGCCAACTTCACATCGCCATCCCGCCCGTCGCCAAGATCGTCGCCGCGCAAAAAGACCCCGCGCTCGCGCCACTGCTCCACGATGGCGTCGCGCTTTCCACCGCGATCCTTCGCCTCAATTGCCAACGCCCGCCGTTCACCGATGCGCGCGTCCGCCGCGCCCTCGCCCTCGCGATTGATCGCACGCAACTCGCTCAACGCATCATTCACAGCAACACGCCCGCCGCCTCCTTCACGCCTCCCGCCTGCGCTGGTTACACGGCCGATCCCGGCGTCGGCACCGACATCGCCGAAGCCCGCCGTCTCCTCGCCGCCGCTGGTTTTCCTGAGGGGCGCGGTTTCCCGAAGACGGAGGTGATTTTTTATTCCTATCACGGCACCGAACAACCCGTCGCCGAAGCGCTCCAACAAATGTGGCGCACCCAACTCGGCATCGACGTCGCGCTCGTGCAGCAGGAAATGAAAACCGCCATCTCCGCCCGGCGGTCGCGCAGTTACGAAATCCTCGCCGGTTTCTGGAACGGCGACTACCTCGACCCCGCGACCTTCCTCGACGTCTTCCTGACCGATGGCGGCAACAACCAGACCGGTTGGTCCAGTCCCGCGTACGATCGCCTTATCGCCGAGTCGACGCGCACCGTCGATCAAGCCGCCCGCTACGCGCTACTCCGCCGCGCGGAAGCGATCCTGCTCGCCGAGGCGCCCGTCATTCCGCTCTACCACGTGCCGATGCGCCGCTTCCACGCGGCCTCCGTCCGCGGCTGGCACGAGAATTTACTCGATCTGCATCCGCTGAAATTTGTCTCCCTCGCGCCCTGACCGCGCCGTCACTTCTTCGCCAGCGCTTCGAGATAATCCAAGAGCGAGGCGAATTCCCGCAACGTCAGCCCATCGACCAAACCCGCGGGCATCACGGAAATCGGCATACGTTGCCGCTCGGCGATGTCCTTCACGAGGAACGTAAATTCCTGCGCCGCGACGTTGCGCAATTTTACGCGGTCCGCCGCTTCGAGCGTGATGAAACCCACCTGTTGAGAACCGTCTTTTAATTTCACGATCTCGGTCGTGAAACCCTGCGCGATGGTGAGATTGGGATTGAGAATATTCCGCGCCAACTCCGGCCGCGAATACGTCTGGGCGATGTTGCCTAAATAAGGCCCCTTCTGCATTTCGGTCTGGCTCACCGAGTGACAAGCCACGCACGTCTGGCGCACGAAAATCTGCTCCCCGAGCCCGGCATCACCTTTCATTTTGACGACCTGCGCCACCGCGTCGTCGACACTCAATGTCCCCACGAGCGGTCCTCCGCCTGCGCCCTTCGCGCCCAGCCGCAACGAAGTCACTGCGCTCTTCGCCGCCTTCGCGACGTCAGCATCGGGGTCGTTCGCGGCGGCGAGAATTTTTTGGTCCATCGCGTGGAGTTTAAATTTATCTGCGGCCTTGATGATCTGAATGCGACGCGCCGGCGTCTCCCAGCCGACCGCCAACGTTTTTGTCGCTTGCTCGCGCGCCTCGGGACTGGCCGACGCACGGCTCGAAATTTTCAACAGCGCGCCCTCGGCCCAGACGGCCGCCGGCGTGCCGACGCGCGCGGCCTCGGCTTCAAACACCGTGTGCATCACATCGAGTTTCGGCGCGTTTAAAAAAGCCTGCCGCGCGGCGTCGGTTTCTTTACC
>CAJAFD010000513.1 GCA_903938935.1 uncultured Opitutia bacterium | reverse complement strand
GAGTTGGGGTCTCATCTCGACGAAAGCAGAACCCAAATCGCTGAGTTGGGTTCTTACTTCGACGAAAGGTGAACCCATGTCGTGAAGTTGGGTTCTGGAATAGACGAAAGCAGAACCCGTTTCGTCGAGTTGGGTTCTCATCTCGACGAGGGAAGAACCCGTTTCGTTGATTTGGGTTCATCTTTTGTCGGGGGATGAACTGGTTTTTTGGGGGGACGAGGCGCTTTCGGCGCGGGTGGCGGGGGGCGGGGCTTCAGTTCTCTTCCTTGGCTTTGCCGTAGCCGTGCAGGACTTCGGCATCCATGCGCTTGAAATAGGCCATGAGTTGCTCGTGGAGCACGCGGACGCGCTCGGGGCGGCGGCTCGCGAGGTCGGTGCGTTCGCCGGGGTCGGCTTTGAGGTCGTAGAGCTCGAGGGCGCCGGTCTTCCAGATTTTCACGAGTTTCTCGTCGCCGACGCGGATGGCGGAATGCGGATAACCGCTAGCGTAGCGGTGGAAGATGAGCGGCACTTCCGCGCGGGCGACTTTCCCATGCCCAGAAGCGAGGAGGGCGCGGAAGCTGCCGCCATCGAGATCGGCGGGGAGCGGCGCGGGGTAGCCGGCGAGGTCGGCCAAGGTCGGGAGTAAGTCCCAACCGACGACGGGCACATCGCATTGCGCGCCGGCTTTCACGCCGGGGCCGCGGACGATGAAGGGCACGCGGATGCCGCCTTCGTAGAGCACCCACTTGCCGCCGCGCAGGGGCGTGTTGCGGGGCGGGGTCGCAAAGGTGGAGGGATGATCGAGCTTGTTCTTCACGGGCGGGATGAACTCGGCGGCGCCGTTGTCGGCCATGAAGATGATGTAGGTCGTGCCGGTGAGGCCGAGGCGGTCCACCTCGTCGAGCAAGCGGCCGATGCCGGTGTCGAGATCGGCGAGCATGCCGGCCCAGGCGGCGTTGGCGTGGATGCGGCCCTTGGGCTTGGCGAGGAACTTTTCGTACGTGGCGGCGCGCGTCTGCATATCGACGTGCGTGGCGTAGTGCGAGAGTTGGAGGAAGAAAGGCGTGCCGGCGGCTTGGTTGCGGCGGATAAAACTCACGGCGCGGTCGGTGAGTGTGTCGATGCGCTTGGGGTCGTTGTTGAGATCGAAGGCTTCCCATTTCGCGTCTTTGGCGAGGGCGACGTCGCCATGGCGGTTGCCGGTGTTGCCGTCGCTTTCATCGTAGCCGAGGTCTTCGGGAAAGAGGCCGGAGCGCAGATCCCATTTGCCGTAATGCGCGGTGCGGTAGCGGGCATCGGCGGCCTTTAACATCCGGGGAATGGTGAGGCGCGCGGGCTGACCGAGGGCGTAGTTTTTAGGAAAACGTTCGTCGCCCTGGCGCGTGGGGGTCTGGCCAAACTGGATGCTGCGGCGCGTCGGGCAGCAGAGAGCGTCGGGCGCGTAGCCTTGGGCGAAACGCATGCCGCTCTGCGCGAGCCGCGCGAGGGCGGGCGTCTCGTGGTAATCGCTACGCGAGCCCGCGAGGTGGTCGTCCATCGCCTGCGAAAGACTCGTCCAGCCGAGGTCATCGGCGAGGATGAAGATGAAATTGGGCGCGGGGTT
>CAJAFD010000512.1 GCA_903938935.1 uncultured Opitutia bacterium | reverse complement strand
TTTGTGATTAAAAGAATTTTTCAGTCGCTGCGTGATCGTGACTTTTCCGTCACAGACCAAAATCCCGGCCGTATCTGCCCACAAACACGCGCCCGAGAGCCACTCATCCCACAACGTACAAAGCCCAGCCGCTGGATCGCGGTGCGGATAATCGAGCCACACCGGCGGATAATGCAGTCGGTGCATCGCATTGAGTGCATGCATCGCTGGCTCCTGCCCGGGCACGATAAAACGCGGAAAATTTTCCGCCGGCGCCAACGTCTGCGCGTTCGTCAAAACGCTTTCGTTCGCGAAGAGCGCTCCGCCCAAAGCTAAAATTAAAAAAGTGGAAACTGGAACGACAGCAGAAGATTTCATGGGGTACCGGCCAACCTTACAGAATTTTCGGCCTCCGCCGAGCCCGCGAAGCCATTTATTTACGCACCACCGCGGGCTCGAGCGCAGCATCGGTGAGCGTGCGTAAAAAAGCCACGAGTGCCCGCTGCTCTTCTCGCGTAAGTTGGAGGCCAGCGGAGGGGTGCTTTGCTAGATTGGGATCGAGCGTCGGAGTGCGCCGCACCCCATGGTCGTAATGCGCGACTACGTCCGCGAGGGTGCGCAAACGCCCATCGTGCATGTAAGGCGCCGTGACGGCGACGTTGCGCAGCGAAGGCGTTTTGAATTTCCCTGCATCGGTCGCACGTCCCGTCACCCCAGCGCGCGCTGTATCACCACGCGTATCGCCGAGGCCGTTGTCCCGAAAACCGAAATCCGTAAAAAGCGCTCCGCCATGACAGTGGAAACAATCCGCCCCCCGCCGCCCGCGCACCGGATCATACTCACCGGCAAACAATGCGAAACCTCGCTGCTCTTCTTCTGTCAGCATGGCCTGACCGCGCGCGGCACGATCAAATTTCGAGTCGCTGGCGACGAGCGTCAGTAAGTATTGCTCGAGGGCGAGTTCGATACGGCTAGGCGAGATCACGGGTGTACCGAAAGCCGTCGCAAATTTCCTCGAGAGTTCCACATCGCGATTCAGCTCCGCCGTGACGACATCGAGATCCGCGTGCATCTCAATCGGGTTGATCATCGCCGCCCGCGCTTGATCGCGGAGGCGGGGCTTGCTCCCGTCCCAAGCGTAGCTGGGACTCCACGCAAGATTGAAAAGCGGCATCGCGTTGCGCGCGCCAGTAATTCCATCCACGCCGACACTCGTGCGGCGCGCTTCGACAAAGGCGCGCCGTTCCTCGTGGCAACTCGCACAACTCTGCAGGCGACCCGCCGAGAGTCGGCGATCGTTAAATAAAAGCTCACCCAAGGCGACGCCTTCCAGCGTCAACGGATTGTCGGCTGGAAGCTCCGGCTGTGGAAACCCCGCCGGCACGACAAACGCCCGCGGCGTTCCTCTAAAGACGTGCGAAGCGTCGTCTACCCAAATCGGCTCAAGCACCGCCGGAGGTGCCGGTCCGCTCTCCAGAAAAAACCACGCTCGCTCCATCGCGCGACTCAGGCTCACCGCCAACGCATCCTCCGGCCCGGAGTGCGTCGATTCGCTGTCGTCGTCCGGCTGAAGCGCGTGACCGATGAGCACTTTTCCGAGATCCAACGCGAGTCGGATCCTAGTCGCCCCCGCCACCGAGACCAACGCGTTGAATCCGACCGTCATCAACCGCGCATCGGTCGCGAGGTGATAAGCAAATCCTCGCTCTTCCTCTGCCGCCGCGGCCCGCCAACGTCCCTCAATTGCCGCAAAAACATAACCACCGCTCCAGCCCCAATGCAGTCCGTTCACGATGGGATTGAGCGGATGTCTCGCGGGCCATTGCGCAGGATCGGCGTGATTCACCGCTGGCGGCAGGCCAATCTGAAACTCAAGTCCCTCGTAGTCGCCTTCCGGCACGTTGCGCAGCGTAAACGTCATTCGGTCTTTTTCCGCATCGATGAAACCGTGCTGCCCATCGAGTCGCAGCACGCCACCATCGGCTCGCGCCAACGTGACGCCCGAGATGAGCGCGGCAAAACGCGTGACTCGTAATGTGCGACCCTCCGCGCCGTTTTGCGCGGACGAAGGCACGACGAGAGCACTGCCACGCCAGCGGAGCTCAAACTCCAGCGTGAGGTCCGCCGCGTGGGCACCGGCACCCAAAACCAACACAAAAAGAAGCCAACCCAGGCGAGGCGCTTTCCCTGCACCAGTTGAAATACCGCGCGCACGCGAGTGGGGAAATATTAAGCTCATGTTAAGAGGTCCGCAGTTGCACCCAGAGGCGCGGCGCGTTGACGTTTCCCACGATGCCAGCCGATTCCAACGCTTCCGGTCTCACGCGTGTGTTGATGATCGACGACGACAAAAAACTTTGCCGCCTTGTCACCACGTACCTTGAGCCCCTCGATTTTGCGGTGAGCGCCGTGCACACCGGCCCTGAGGGCGTCGAACGAGCCACCACGCCAAGCCCCGCCGCGCCGCATGTCATCATTCTCGATGTGATGTTGCCTGGGCTCGACGGCTTCGAGGTACTCAAACGTATCCGCCAAAAATCTAGCGTGCCCGTGCTCATGCTGACCGCGCGCGGGGATGAGACGGATCGCATCGTCGGCCTCGAGGTCGGCGCCGATGATTACCTGCCGAAAACTTTTTCGACGCGTGAGCTGCTCGCCCGCCTCCGGGCCGTGCTTCGTCGCTCCTCGCTCAACACCACGCCCGAAATCACTAGCGAGACTACGCCCAAAGCCATCGTAGTCGGCGATCTGCGCATCAATCTTGCTGCACGTTCCGCGATCCTCGGCGCCGAGCCGCTCGTGCTCACACCGGTGGAATTTGATTTGCTCGCTAGTCTCGCGAAGGCCCGCGGCCGCATCAAATCCCGCGAAGCGCTCCTCGACGAAGCGCGCGACCGTAACTACGACGTCTTTGACCGATCGATCGACGTGCACATTTCTTCGCTCCGCAAAAAACTCCACGACGATCCGAAGGAACCGCGCTTCATCCGCACCGTTCGTTCGGCGGGATATATGATGGTCGGTCCGGAATAACACGGCAGGTGCGGGAGCCAGAATTTACGGCACCACGTAAAGTTCGACGAGCGCGGTGCCCGTCGTTGAACCAACGCCACTGACCACGGCCGTGTACGAGCCTTCCGCTAACGACACGAGTAAGGCCGCATCTTTACTATTCGTATTCAGCGCAAACGCGCCCACCGCGGCGGAGACGCTCGCGATCTCCAAAGTATTCGTCCCGCTAGACCAGTTGTCGTTAGACGCGAGCACACTCGAGTTACGATATAACGTAATCGTGGGATCGGCCAACGTGTCGCTGACCCCAAATTTAGCGAGGCTCGGACCTACCGCGCGAATCAATAGCCGCAACGAGCCTGCACCGCTCACCGTGAATCCTGGAATCAAAACTGACGCGTCGGTCCCGACATAAGCACGCGTCGAGGCGTTGACCACGGAGAGCTGCGAGGAGCTCGCCGCATCGTAAACTTCGAGTAAGGCAACACCCGATCCGCCATCACTCGCAGTCATCGGCGCAGTGTAAGCCCCCGCACTCAAGGGCGCGACAAACGCCGCGTCTTTGCTACCAGCAGTTAACGCGAAAGCGCCACTCGCCGCCATGGTCGCAGCGTCCGTGGACAACCAGTTGTCGTTGCTCGCAACCGTGGCCGCGCCGCTCAACAGGCTGAGACGCGGATCTGCCAACACGGCCGTGACGCCGAACGGTGCCAATCCCGGTCCCACAGCGCGCACCAACATGGACTTGGTGCCCGTGCCGTTGAGGACGAAGCCGGAAATCGGGGTTCCGGCGCGCCCACCGAGTTCGACTCGGGTTGCGATGTTAGTGAGTCGGGCCGTACCTGTGCTCCCCAGCGAAATTCCCGAGGCCGCGGTGTTGCCGACTCCAGAAATACCAGCCGCCCCGCGCGTGTCGTAGGTGGCCAACGCAGTGAGCGTGACGCGATAATACGTCGCTAGTGTAGCGGTGGAGTGATTCGTCGTTTCACCGCCGCTGCTTGTGAGAGCGGCGGCGTTGGCGAGGTTACTCCACGTCGTACCATCGGTGGAGGTTTCCATTTTGTAGGTCGCCCCTTCGACGGAAGTCCATTCAAGGATGACCGATGCGCCGGAACGCGTGGCGACGAGCTGGATCGCGGAGGCTTGGCTGACGCGAACGTATTCGGTGACAGATTCGGTGATGGCCGTGATGCTCGTACCTGTCGGCGCACCGTAAAACCAGCGACCAATGATGTACGGAAATTTCGGCGTACCATCGGCCTCGATGGTCATGAAATACGCGTACGTTCCATTGGGGAATTCAGGGGTTAAGCAGAATCGTACGTTGCACTCATTAAGATCGAAGTCGGTGCCCTGCGTTTTACCGAGATTGCCGAGGTAATCGTAATCTTCGAGATAATGCCCGAGCACGTAGGTCGAGCTCACGGCAGGTCCATAAACATTCGAGGTCAACGTCACCGAGCGGTTTTGCGCGCGGGCGGCCCAATCAGGTAACGTCGTTCGTCCTGCTGTATTGAGATTGGTCGTACCGTTGGTGCCGTCGCGTTTCACGTAACCGGGAATCATACGACGCACACCGCTCGAGGCATTCATTGGCGAAGCATAACCATAAGGTCCATAAACGGGGTAACCATCGGCCATCCATCCTAGGATCGGCGAGTGGGCGGTCGCTGTCGTCGTGCTTTCGGTGTAAGTCTTAGTGTTCGCGTTATAATCGACGTGGTCGCCGAATTGATAGCGTAGCACCGGAGTGTTGGCGTGATAATGATAGTTGGAGCCAGCCTGGTGGGCGAAGGCGGGGTCGAAGGTCATGCCCTCGTTGACGTAAGCATCGCGATTCCAGACGCCGTCACCGAAACTGCCGCCGCCGGGTCCAGGTGGCATCCCTCCGGGTGCCCCACCACCACCGCCAGGCCCCGCATCGGCCGCGCTCGCATTGGTGTAGGAAAATGTGTCGCGATTATCAAACACCGCGACGCCATCGACGAAATAACCGATGGGACCACCCGGCGTAAGCGTGCGTGTTGTCGCCACCATAGGCACACGCGGAAAACGCACGAGAACGCCTTGGTTAGCTGGGAAGTTTGGAAAATTTTGCGTGTGCGACGCATTCGCGTACCACGGACCCATCACGTGATAACCGAGGCCGGTAGTGCGCAGATAAACCCAATTGGCGGAATATGAGACCTGGATCACGCCGGCATAACTCGGAGAGGATTGAGTGCCAGCCCCACGACTCCACGTCGTGATACTGGTCCCGGTCGCCTTCGCGGCGTCGCTTTCATACACGCGCGCGTAGCGGCGAGAGTTGCCCGTCTGCCAGGACCCCAGTTGGGCATCCGCGGCAAATGCCGGGCAAGCGCCGAATAAGAAGGTCAAAAAAAATATAAGGAACTTCATAATTAGATAGAGATTTGAGTCTCATCTCAACACGACCTTGTTAAGATGATATGCGCCAAAACGAGTGTTTTGTTAAGCTCACGTAAACATTGCAGATTTTCTGGCAGAACTCAGCTAGTGCTTAATCCGCGATGAAGGTCCCATTTCCGCTCTCATTCAAAGTCTCGCTCTTGCTCTTGGCTAATCTCCTGATGCTCGCGGCCGTGGGAGGCGGGCTTTATGTGAGCCAGTTCGGCATCGGCTGGACATCACTCACGCGCGGTGCGCTAGGCGATCAACTTCAAGGCATCGTCGACTCAATACAGAGCGATCTTCAAGATGAGCCACGCGATACCTGGTCGGAAATTTTAGTCCCCCGCAGCCAAAAATATAACGCGGATTTCTTCATATTCACCAACGAAGGCACTCAAATCAGTGGCGAGGAAGTACGTCTGCCGCCGGCCGTCAGGCTCGAACTTTTACGCGCAGAGGGTAACGGCGACCCTCATCCGAACAACCCACGTCCAGCCCGGCCACCGCCGCCACGGCATGAAGCATTAACCGAAAATCGTCGGCCTCCGGGGATTTTTCCTCCACCAGAGGAGGGAAAATTTGTCGTTCGCTCGCAAAAACCCGCCGCCTTTTGGATCGGACTACGCCTGCCCATTCCTACTCCTCAAGGTCGCCACATACCCGGCACCTTGCTCATACGCGCCGACTCCGTGTGGACGCTCGTGGGACTCGTCCGCATCGGCCCCTGGTTAAGCATCGCCGCCGGCGTCATGGCGCTTTCCCTACTCTTTTGGCTACCGCTCGTCCGCAGCATCACGCGCTGCCTCAAAAGCCTCACCGGCGCCACTGAGCGTATCGCCGAGGGCGAATTTAGCACCCGCATCTACCTCGCACGGCGCGACGAACTCGGCCATCTCGGGCACTCCGTCAACCGCATGGCCGAGCGACTCGATACCCTCGTCAACGGCCAGAAACGCTTCCTCGGCGACGTCGCCCACAGCTCGGCTCGCCACTCGGCCGTCTCCAAGTTGCCACGGAAATTCTCGAATCGCGCGCCGATCTCGCGTTGCAACCGCACATCGTCGATGTGCGCGAGGAAGTCCAACATATGGCCATGCTCGTCAACGAGCTACTCGCTTTCACCAAGGCCGGTCTTCGACCGCGCGACGCCCAACTCGCCACCATCACCCTCGCGCCCCTCGTGCAACGCGTCCTCGCGCGTGAAGATCAAAATCAACGCGTCTCCATCACCCTCGATCCCTCACTCACCGTACTCGCCGACGCCGAACTCCTCGAACGCGCCCTCGCCAATCTCATCCGCAACGCCCGTCGTTATGCGCCGAGCGGTCCGATTACCCTCACCGCTCGCACCTTCGATGGAACCGTAAAACTCAATCTCTCTGACGAAGGTCCCGGCGTGCCCAGCGAAGCCCTCAATCGTCTGGGCGAACCCTTTTATCGGCCCGACGCAGCGCGCAGCAACGAAGCCGGCGGCACCGGTCTGGGCCTCGCTATCGTGCGTGCCGCCCTCATCGCCTGCCAAGGCACCGCCACATTCCAGAACCGCAACCCAAACGGTTTCATCGCCGAACTCACGCTGCGCGTCGGCTAGAACATTTACACGAACTTAAGAAAATTGCGCGCCCCGCACATCAATCCCTTACGCATCCGTGATTTCATAATCGTCGTTAACTCACACCTATCATGAAAAAAATCCTCCTCCCTTGTGCGGCGCTACTCCTCGGAGCAGCGACCGCTCTCTTCGCCCAAAACGCCAAGCCCACCGCTGCGCCAGCCAACGAGCCCAAGCATCCGCCCCATCAACCACCGCCCTTGCTGATGGCCCTCGATACCGATCACGACGGTCAACTCTCAGCCGCCGAGATCACCCACGCCACGGCCGCACTCAAAACCCTTGATCGCGACGGCGACGGCATCCTCAGCGGCGACGAACTTCACCCGCCACGGCCCGAACACACTCCGAGCGACGGTCCATCTCATGACGGCCCGCCGCCCAAGCGACCCAAGCACTCATGAAAAAATGGGGCGGAAAAATCCGCCCCATTTTTTATTTTAAAATACCGCTTCACTCCGAGCGCGGTGCCGGAACTCGCAACAATTTCTCCCGCGCCACCAGATAAAGAAATCCGATGAGCAACGCGAAGGGCACCAGCGACAACAAATCAGCATTAGAACCAGCGAAGAACGGATTGCTCGTCTCCGCCCATTTCTGCAATTTCGCATCCGTGTCGCTGAGCACGCCAGCGAGGAACGCGATCACGATACCCGCAATCGCACCGCCCGCGATGTAGCCCGAAGCCAGTAATACGCCTGGGCTCTTGTCCGTCTCGGCGACGAATTGCTCTTCGCTCATTTGGGCGTAGCCGGCCTTCTTTCGCATCGCGCGGTCCACGAGCCAGCGGATCGCACCGCCGAAGAAAAGGGGCGCCGACGAAGAAATCGGCAAATAAACGCCGACTGCAAACACTAGCGACGGCACGCCGCAGAGTTCCAGTGTGACCGCGATCATTACGCCCAGCAGCACGAGGGCCCACGGCAGTTTCTGGTCAAGAATACCCTTGATGATATAAGAAACGAGCGTGGCTTTCGGCGCGTCGAATTTACGCACCGTCGAGCCATCGGGGCGTTCCGTAAACTGACCGTTGATGCCGGGATCGACGAGCCACACGGCCTTGCCCGCGTCGTTCACCAGATAGCGGCCGGCGGGACCGCCGACGGTGTCGGTTTTTTGCCACACGTGATATGTCGCTGCATCATCGCGCGCCTGCGGGCCGTGGAGCGGCTCGCGTTTTTCTAGTTTCGCCACATCGGTGATGAGACCCGCGGGAGCAACTTTCGCCGCGGGCACGTAGACCGTCGCGGTGTTGTTCAACGTCATCAAAATCGGGCCCAAGAA
>CAJAFD010000511.1 GCA_903938935.1 uncultured Opitutia bacterium | reverse complement strand
GGGCGTGGCGATATACGACGAGCGCGAGCATGCGTTTGTGTTTAAGCCCGGTCCGGTGTTTGCGAACGTGGTGTTGGCGGACGAGATCAACCGCGCGACACCGAAGACGCAGTCGGCGTTGCTCGAAGTGATGGATCGCGCGCGCGTCACGGTTGATGGCGTGTCGCACGCCGTGGGGGCCCCGTTCATGGTGTTTGCGACGCAGAATCCGGTAGATTACGAAGGGACGTTTCCTTTGCCGGAGAGCCAGATGGATCGTTTTTTGATGCGCTTGCACATGGGTTATCCGCAGGCGCAGGATGAGTTGGAGATTTTGCGCACGGCGCGCACGGGTTATGATGCGATCGCGGTCAACGCGGTCGTGACCAAAGAGGAGGTGTTGAAATTGCAGAGTTTGGTGGCGCAGGTGTTCGTGGAGGATTCGGTGCTCGATTATATTTTACGGATCGTGACGGCGACGCGCACCGAGGCGGAGTTCAAAGCCGGAGTGAGTGTGCGCGGCGGGCTGGCGTTGCGCACGGCGGCGCAGGCGCGCGCGTTGGTGCTCGGGCGGGATTTTGTTTTGCCGCAAGATGTCCGCGCCTTGGCGGCGGCGACGTTGACGCATCGGCTCACGTCCCTGCGGCAAATGAGCAACGCGCTCGAGGAACGTCGCGCCGTCGCCGCAGCGCTCCAACGCATCGTGGCCAACGTCGCGTGGCCAGCGTGAGTCGCGGCCGATGCAGCGCCGCGCCTCGGATGATTTCTTTCCAACCATGACCGCCGTCGAAGGTGCCGAGGTGAGCGTGGCGGTCGAAACGGGCTGGGCGGGGCCGGGGGCGAAAGCGACGCGGAAACCCTTTCGTTGGAGCAGACTCGTGTGGGCGCTCGTGTGGCCGCAGGGTGGAGAGCGCATCGTGCCGACGATGTCGGGCGTGATGTTGATCGCGGTGTGTTTCGGCGTCGGGACGGCGGCGTATAATTCTTCGAGCAATATTTTGTTCATCACGCTGTCGCTCTTGTTGGCCTGTCTGATTCTAAGTGGCGTCGTATCATGGCTTAATTTGAGTCGGGTCGCCTGGCGTCTCGACGTGGCGCCGCCCCTGCGCGCGGGTCAGGCGGCGGACCTCGGGTTGAGTGTGCGCAACGGCAAACGTATTTTGCCGACGTATGGACTCTGGTTTGAGTGGAGTGCGCGTCCGATCGCGGCTGCGGCGACGGGAGCCAAAGCGGAGTCGACGGTGACGGGCCGAGGGATCGAAGTGCGAGCGATTTTGAAAAAAGCGGAGGCGGAAACGTTGCGTGGCCAAGTGGCGTTGCGCGCGCGACTCGATCCGGCGGGCGAGGATCGTTTGGACTGGAGTTTTGTCCCGGCGCGCCGGGGGCGGATGCGCGTGGAACTGGCGGGCGTGGGGTCGTTGTTTCCGTTTGGATTTTTAAAAAAATATGTAGGCTCCGAGTTGCGGGCGGAGGTGGTTGTGTGGCCGGCGGTGATCGATTATCGGCCATGGGCGCTTGTCGGCGCGAGGCGCGCGGGCGGGGAACAACCGCGGGCGCGCGCGGGCGGAGGGAGTGATTTGCTCGCGCTGCGGCGCTACGCGGCGGGCGATTCGCACCGCTTGATTCATTGGAAAGCAAGCGCGCGCACGCAGCAGTTGCTTGTGCGCCAGTTTACGACCGAGAGCAGTCAAGGCTTCGACCTGTGGGTGCGGACGGATGCGGCGTTGTGGCCGCGGGCGGAACAATTTGAAGTGTTCGTGCGGTTCGCGGCGACGCTGGCGGAAGATTTGTTTCGCGTCGGTCAGTTGCAGACGATCGCGCTCGATGGCGAGTTGCCGGTGAGGGTGCGGCACGGGCGGGATTTAGCGGGCTGGCTGAATCGGCTCGCGGTGGTGGAATACAAGCCGGTCGCGGCGAAGCTGGATACGGTTGTCTCGTCGGCCGAAGTATCGTCGAGTGGGCGGAATGTGCTGACGTTTGCGCCTGAAGGCGAATTGGGCGTGGTGGCGTGGATCAACGGGCAACGGGCAGCTTCGATCTGAGCGCGATGAAACGAGAGACGCAGCAAGCTCCGACGCCACGACGCGCGCAGCTCACGTTGGAGGAGTTGCGGCAGGTGCAATGGATCTTGGGTGGACTGCTGATTTTGCTCTCGGGGTGGACCGTGTTTTATCTCGACGTGAATGCGTGGATTTTAATGGGGCTGACGACGATCGCGGTGGGTGCAGGGTTGGTGCGGCCGGATTGGCCGGCGCGAGTGCCGCGGCTGGTGCACAGTTTGGCGTTTCCGGTCATCGTGGTTTTTTTCGTCTCAGATTTTTGGTTAAAGGGAGAAGTGTTACCGGCGATTGTGCGGCTGGATATTTTACTGCTGTTGTATCGGGGAATCTGTTACCGGCAGCGGCGCGACGATTTGCAGGTGATCGTGCTCGGGCTTTTTTTGATCGTGGTCGCGGGGGTGTTGACGGTGTCGCCAGCGTTTGCGGTGCAGATCGTGGCGTTCACGGGTTGCGCCTTGGCGTTGCTGCTTGTGATCACGCTCGCGGACGGCGTGGCGATGAAACCGGCGGCGGAAGCGAAAAAGGGTTTGAAGGGCTTGATCACGTGGCGTGCGCCGGATCGTGAACGTCCCGCGTGGGCCGAAAGCTTGGTGATAACGAGGCTGCTCCGGCGGTGTTGGGCGGTGGCGGATGGTCGTGTGGTGGCGTTGGCCGCGGGATTATTTGCGGGGGTCGTGATGGTGTCGGCCCTTTTGTTTTTGGCGATTCCGCGCTTTCAACTGGATAACAGTTTATTTCTGGAGCGTTTCATCGCGAAGAAAGCCCGCACGGGTTTTAACGATTCAATCAAATTTGGGGAGGTTTCCGAAATTTTGCAGGACACCAGCGTGGCACTGAGCGTGGATGTGTCGGATCCGAAGGTGGTGCCGGCGTCGCCGTATTGGCGGATGCTGGTATTGGATGAATATCAGGACGGAGGTTTCCGGTTGTCGCCGGCATTGAGTCGCGGCGCTTTCGGGCCAGAAAGGAAGGAGGCGATGGTGCTCGGCGAAGCGCGTCCGCGCATGGGGGCGCCGGTGGATTGGACGTTTTATCTGGAGCCGGGCGTGAGCCGTTATCTGCCGTTGTTGGGGCGGTTTCAGGAACTGCGTTTTCGTGAGACGCAGACGTTTCGGCCGAGCGCGGAATTGGGTGTCGTGGCGTTGCGCGCGGAGTCGGCGACGATGACCGCTTATCGGGTGCAAGGCATGGAGTTCTCCGAGGTTTTGCCAGATGAGGGATTTGCTGAGCGGTGGCGCCGGCGGACTGAGAGCGGGGCCATCAGCGGTAGGGCCGAAGGTACGTTGCAGCGTCGCCTAAATTTGGCGGCATCAGACTTGGCGGTGCTCGCGCAGGTGAGAGAAGAAATCGCGCGCGCGTTTGTCGGTGGCAGCGCTGCACCCACGGCGGCGGAATTTGGGCGGGCGGCGAGCGGGTGGTTGCGCAAGCAGCATGGTTATTCGCTGACGCCGACGATCCCGCGGGGCACGGGTGATGCGCTGGTGCGTTGGTTGAACTCCAAGGAGCCGGGCCATTGTGAGATGTTTGCCGGTTCGTTGGTATTATTGGCGCGGGAGGCGGGATTCGCGGCGCGGGTCGTGGTCGGGTTCAAGGGTGGTTCGTGGAACGGTTACTCGGATAATTTCACGGTGCGCAATTCCGACGCGCATGCTTGGGCGGAAATGTGGGATGAAGTACGGGGTGCGTGGTGGAGGGTGGATCCGCTCGCACTGGGGTTGACGGGCGCGACCTCGGGCACGGCGGGCGGAGTCAGCGGTGAGGCGGCGATCGCGGCGCAAGTGGACCGGAGTTGGACGGCGCGGTTGGATAGCTTGCGCGTGTTTTGGTATCGGCGGATTGTGAACTTCGACGCGAGTTCGCAGGTGGAGACGTTGCAGGCGGTCAAGACCGCGACGGAAACGACGGGGCTACGTTTGCGTGAAACGCTCGAACAGGCGTTGGCGGCGCTCAAGGCGTGGCTGGTGGGGCCGTGGGATTTCCGGCGTGCGGCGGGGGTGTTGGGCAGCCTCGGATTGGGCGCGATTTTATTTGGGGCCGTGATGGCGGTGCGGCGTCTGGGTTTCAATTTCCGCTGGGGTCAGGCGACCCGAAAAATCGATCCCGTGCGACGCGAGGCGGGGCGCTGGTTGGAGCGTTTACCTCAAGCGGGTGATAACGTGGCGGCTGGGGCTGAGCTCGCGGCGGTGCGGGCGGATTTGGAGCGACTGCGCTATGGCGCGGCTTCGACTTGGCGGGAACCCGAAGCGATTTTCCGTCGGGCCCGCGAGGCGGTGCGCGTGCGGGCGCGGCGGCCGATTACTCGATCTTAAACGGAGCGAGTTTTTGGTCGGCGGGGCGGTTTTTCTTTTCGAAGTATTTTCTGAGAACGGCATTCGCGATCGGGGCGGCGACGCGGCCGCCCTCGAGGCTTTCGCCCCCGGTGTCACCCTCGACAGCGACGGCCATGGCGATTTCGGGTTTATCAGCGGGGGCGAAGCAAATGAACCAGGCGATGTTGATCGTGACGACCTTGTCGCCCTGCTTGACGCGTTTTTGGGCGGTGCCGGTTTTGCCGGCGATCGTGACGCCCGGGATCGGGAGTAAGTTCATGATCTTGCTGGCGGTGCCGTAGGTGGTGCAGCCTACCATGCCGTCGATCAACGCGGTGCGTTGGGCGAGGGTGAGACCGATGGATTCCGTGCGTTGGGTGGGTGCGTCGGGATTGTGGAGTAGGGTCGGCTTGGTGAAGACCTCGTTGCGGGCGACGGAGGCGGCGAAGCAGGCCATCTCCAACGGAGTCACGAGCACGTAACCTTGGCCGATGGACATGTTGGCGGTGTCGCCGGGGAACCATCTCTCGCCGATCTCTTTCTCTTTGTAGGCGGGATCGGGGATGACCATGCGGCCGGTTTCGTGCGGGAGCTCGATGCCGGTGCGTTGGTGCAAATGAAAACGGCGACCCTCGGCGGCGAGCACCTCGGGGGTCATGAGGCGACCGGCCGTGTAATAATAAATGTCGCAGCTCTTGGCGATGGCGTCGGGCAGGAGAACCTCGCCGTGGTGGCCGCGGCCGTTGTCGCACACGAACGTCCGGTTGCCGATCTGGATATAGCCGGCGCACTCGGTGATGGGTTTATTGGCCTCGACGAGCCCGCTGCGTAGAGCGGCGATGGAGGTGAGGATTTTGAACGTAGAGCCGGGAGGATAGGCGCCGGCGATGGCGTTGTTGGTCCAAGCGCCGCGGGCGACGATGTCGGCGGCGTCCTCGGGACTGAGCCGCGGGGTGAACTTGCTGAGATCGTAGTCGGGTTTGTTGGCGAGGGTGAGCACCTCGCCGGTGCGAACATCAATCGCGACGGCGGAACCGGCCTGATCACCGATGGCCTGCTCGGCGGCGAGTTGGAGGTCGATGTCGAGGGATGTGACGAGGTTTTGGCCCTGCGTGGGAAGACGCGATTCGATGGGCTTGGCGTCGCGGAGGCGGTAGCCGAGGGGATCGACGCGGAAGATGGAGCCGCCGGCTTCGCCTTGAAGAATAGCGTCGAATTTGAATTCTAGGCCATCGCGGCCGATTGAGCCACGTTGCTTAAAAGTGCGCAGTTTCTCACCGGGAAAATTTTCGGCTTCGACGTCTTCGTTGATCCCGACGTAGCCGAGAGTTTGGGAGGCGGCGGAACCGAAGGGGTATTCGCGGGTATTGGTGGTGTAGAGTTGGAGCGGCGAGACGACGGGCAAGTGTTCGAGGAGGCGGGCGTATTCGGCGGGAGCGAGGTCTTCGACGAGCGGGTACGGGAGGAGGAGTTCGCGGGAGAAATGTTTGTTGAGACGGACGGAGTCGACTTTGAGGTCGCGGCCGATGATGGCGTTAATTTGTTCGAGGTAGGATTGAACAACGCTGACGCGGGCCAGAGTCCAGAGCTGGTCGGCGGTGGGGATATCTTTGTCTTCGGCGGCACGGTAATTTTTGCGGATGCGGATAAATTCAGCGCGGAATTTGGCGCGAAGTTCGTCGAGGTAGAGGACAACGGCGAAGCGCGGGCGGTTGCCGACGAGGAGTTGGCCGTGGCGGTCGTAGATATTCCCGCGGGGGCCGGGGATGAGGATCCGGCGCTGGTTTTGGGAACTCTCGCGCTCGGTGTGGAGTTCGGAGTTGAAGAGTTGTTGGTACGCCAGGCCGCTGGTGAGGACGATCAACAGGGTCGCGATGATGAAATAAAATAATACGACGCGCGGATCGTAGCCTTTTTGGGATTCGAAGAGGCGGCCTGAACGGTCGGCTAAGTTGTTTTCGTCGGCAGCCATGGCAGCGATTTTAGGCGAAGCGGTTGGCTTCGTGATCGGTGAGCGCGAGGGCTCGCGCTTGAATGGCGAAGAACCACGGCGCGATCAGCGCGAGTAAAATTTGCGAGCACGCGAGGTCGGCGAAGAGGCGCGGCCAAAGGCTGGCGGGCGCAGGCGAGCGGGCGACTTGGGTGAAGGAGAAAACGAGAAAGAGTCCGAGGTTGGCGAAGAGAGCGATGAGCACGCGACTGAGTGTGTCGTCGCGAGGGAGCCGGTCGCGGAGGTTGAAAATCACCGCGTGGGTGAGCGCGAAGAGAAACGCGTGGGTGCCAAAGGTGACGGGGGCGACGGCGTCAAAGAGCAGTCCGCTCAGGAAACTAGCGAGTAGCCCGGTGCGCAGGGAAATCGTAAGCGCGGGCAGCGTGACCGCGAGCGCACCCACGAACACATAAAGGCGCCACGGCGCGAGGGTGTGGTTGAGTTGCGCGGTGACCGCCCAGAGAAGCACGGTCGAGAGGAGGATGAGCGCGAAGCGTAGCACGTCGGTTGAGCAGGGCGTCGAAAATTAAGGGGTGTCGAGCGGGAGCAGCACGGTGACTTCCGTGAGGGCGGCGAGGCGGTCGTCGAGTTTGACTACGCCGGATTTGAAGAGGCCATCCGTGCTAGGTTCGACTTTGATGACGGAACCGATGGTAAGGCCGGGCGGGAACACGCCGCCGAGGCCAGAGGTGACGAGGCGCTTGGTGGCATTGGCGCTGGCAAAGATGTCGAGCGGGACGAACTCAATCACGCCACCGGCGGAGCCAAAGGTGGGGTTGAGTCCACCCTGATAACTGATCGGACGGGTGTCACCTTCCACGACGGCGGCAAGACGTACGGTCTGGCTGCTGATGAGATCCACGGTGGCGGTGTAGGCGAAAATTTCGCTCACGCGGCCGACGACGCCGCCGCTAAAAACAACCGGCGCGCCGACGGTGAGGTTGTAGTTTTTACCTTTGCGGATGGTCAGGCGTTGCCACCAACCGGAGAAATCGCGGCGGACAACACGCGCATGCTCCGAGCGATAACCCGCGTACGAAGGCAGGCGGAGGATGCCTTCGAGGCGCGCGATCTCGCCTTGCATCTCGATGTTTTGCTGGACGGCGAGGTCGTAGGAGGCGTTGAGCCGGGCGAGGTCGCGGCCGGCTTCGATGAGCTCGCTGTTGGAGTGGAGACGGAGCGTCCAGTATTCTTGGAGATCGCGGGCGTAAGAGGCCGCGACGCCCACGGGCGCGGTGAGTTCGAAGAAAGAGGCGCGGGTGAAGGTCTTGAAAACCGTGGGGATCACGAGCCAAGCGGCCACGACAAAACCGAGCGTGAGAAACGGTCGGGCTTGGTCGAAACGTTTGGGCATGGATCGGGCGGAATGTTATGCGGTGATCGTAAGCCTAAAATATGGCCCATGGAACAGGCGGAAGACACGGAAAAAACGGACCCTGCCAAGTCGGTTATGATTCTCGCCTCAGGATCGCCTGAGTTGAAAATCCTTCAGCTAGGATTTTTCGTTTTCTCCGTAGCGCTCAAACGAGGCCTCGGCGCGCCTCCACATGAAGAAACCGAAAAGGCTCCAGCATAAGAAACGCAGCAGATGTTTTTCGGGCGAGATCGCGGATCCGAAAATGACGTCGCCGAGGAATGCGGCTAACGTCACCGTAGAGCTGAAAACGAGGACGAATTTCAATCGGCCTAATTTGCGCAACTGAGCCCAGCGTGGCAGCAGACGGAATTTCATCGCGACGGGCGGGGCCTCGCTGAGGCGGGACTCAGGCGTTCTGCATCAACCACGACAGATCGTTGAGCACAGCGCCGGTGCCGTTGGCGACGGCGGAGAGCGGGTCGTCGGAAATCGTCACGGGCAGGCCGGTTTTTTCGCTGAGGAGTTTATCGATACCGCGGATCAAGGCACCGCCGCCGGCCATCACGAAGCCGCGGTCGACGAGGTCGGCGGAGAGTTCAGGCGGGCAGCGTTCGAGGGTGACGCGGACGGCGTCCACGATCGATGAAATGGTGTCGGCGAGAGCTTCGCGGATTTCCTGCGAAGTGATGTGGATGGTCTTGGGGAGCCCCGCAACGGAATCGCGGCCTTTGACCTCCATGGTGAGCTCTTCGTCGAGGGGATACGCTGATCCGATGCGCATCTTAATTTCTTCCGCGGTCCGCTCGCCGATGAGCAGATTGTAGGCGCGCTTCATGTAGTTGATCATGGCGGCGTCGAGCTCGTCGCCGGCGACACGGATGGATTTCGAAAACACGATGCCGTTGAGGGAAATAATCGCGATCTCGGTGGTGCCGCCGCCGATATCGACGATCATGTTGGCGGCGGGTTCGTCGATCGGGAGGCCGACGCCGATGGCTGCGGCCATGGGTTCAGGAATGGTGATGACGTCGCGGGCGCCGGCGTGGAGGGCGGAGTCTTTGACTGCGCGTTTTTCGACCTCCGTGATGCCGGAGGGAATCGCGATGACAACGCGGGGCGGGGCGCGGAAGGAGCCGCTGGAAACTTTGCGGATGAAGTACCGGAGCATCGCCTCGGTGACGTCGAAGTCGGCGATGACGCCGTCTTTCATCGGGCGGATGGCGGTGATGTTGCCGGGGGTGCGGCCGAGCATACGTTTGGCCTCGTCACCGACGGCGCGTACTTTGCGGGTGACGGTGTCGAGGGCGACCACGGAGGGTTCGCGCAGGACGATGCCTTTGTCTTTGACGTATACGAGCGTGTTGGCGGTGCCAAGGTCGATGCCGATGTCGTTGGAGAAATAACCGAGGAGGTTGGCCATGATGGGGAGGGTCGAGACGAGAGTGAGGCGGCGTCTCCGCCGACGGAAACGAATGGGTGGCTGATCAGAGTGTCAACGCGGTAAACCGCCGGGGCAAAGGGCGGGCTGAGTTTAGTCTTTTTTCGCCGGGTTTTTTTCGGCTTCAGCTTTTTTCTGGGCGTCTTCGTAGGCTTTACGTTGTTGGATGCCGATTTCCAACAGGTCGCTGACCAGCATGCGGGCTTCGGTCTCTTGCTGGGCGATGGAGCCAGGGGCCGGTGGTGGTTGTGGCGTGCCTTGAGTGATGGGCATGACCGCGGGGGTAGCGAAACCGGCGGCGGCGGCTCCGGGGTTGGAGTTAGTGACCCCTGAACCGGAGATGGTGGCTTTACGAAGTCGAAGAACTTTTTGTTGTCCGCCCACGGATAGGCTCACTTGGTCGAGGGCGGCATCGTAGGCGAGGACCTTGATGCCTTCGACGGTGGCGCTAACGGGAATCCAATGGCTGCGTTTGGTTTGGTTGTTATAGATGCAGACCAAGGTGTTTTTGGCTGTGCTGCTCACGCCGGCGAGTTCAAGCCCATCTTGCGTAGTCGTACCCTCGGAGGCGGCCGCGCCCGGAGCGGGTAGAAATGGAGAGTCTTTGGGCAGGGCGGTCTGGGCTGAGGCCACCGTGACCACAAGGAAAGCGGCGATCGTAGCGGAGCAAAGTGGTGTAATGCGCAGCATGGTGTAAAAAAGTTAGGCTGGGTGGTGGGTTGCGTCAATTGTGGAGCCGGGGCGGGCTGATTGCAGAAGGCGTGAAATTCCCTCTTGTCTCGGCGGGTGGGCTCGCCCCATTTCATAAGGCGACATGATTTCTGCAGATTATATCCCTTTTCTAATCCAAGTCTTATTAGCCGGCGGCATTACTGCCTTTGTGATTGGGGCGAGTCATTTTTTCGGTCAACGGGCCAAGCTTAACAAGATCAAGGACTCGGCCTACGAGTGTGGTGTGCCTTCGGAAGGGATCGTGCACACGCGCTTCTCGGTGAAGTTTTTCCTCACGGCGCTTTTGTTCATGTTGTTCGATCTGGAGATCGTGATTTTGGTGCCGTGGACGTTTATTTATCGTGAGTTTCTGGCTAACCAGATCTCTATCATCGGGCCGGTATTCTTCTTTATCGGCGTGCTGGTGCTCGGTTTGATTTACGAAGTAAAGAAGGGCGCACTCGACTGGGAAAAGTGAGTCGACGGTTAATTTAATTTTTTCATGCGGTTAGAAAAAATCATCGCTCGCAGCCGCATCATTGATTTGCGGAGCGGGGATCTGCCGGGCGCGTTGCAGGAATTGCTCGCGGTGAGTGTGGCGAGTTTTTCGGATCTCAAGCCCGAGGCTTTGTTGAAAGGACTGTTGGCGCGCGAGAGCACGATGACGACCTACCTCGGGCTCGGGGTGGCTCTGCCGCACGTGCGCGTAAAAATGTCGCGGCGCTACATCCTCGCGATCGGCCGCAGTCGCGCGGGCATTCGGCATGACGGGGCTTTGGCCGACGAGCGGGTGCATCTGATCGTGATGTTGATCGCCGGTGAAAAAGCCCGCGATTACTTGCAGGTGCTGGCTTCGATCGCGCGGCAAGTGAAGGAGCAAACGATGGTCGATGGCCTCGTGCAGGCCCCGGATCTGGATCAACTTTATGAGCGTTTAGTGGGCGGTTTTGGCGGCATCCGGCCCGTGCAGACTCAGCAGAATCGCGTCAATCGCCTCATGTTGCGCGAGGCGCAGCGCGTGGCGAAGGGCGCGGCCTGCGATGCGTTGATGGTTTTTGGCGATACATTTATCGGAGGGATTGATCGCGCCGCGTTCAGTCTGAAGATGAAGACGATCTTAGTTACGCGTAACCCCATCGAGGCCGGCGATAACGAACGCGATTTTGCCGAGACGATCCAGGTGCGATCGTTTTCCAATCAACGCATGGCGCAGTTGCGCAGTGCGATCTTGGTGGCACTCACGCGCGGGGTTTTGAAATTCACGGATCGCATTTGCTGCCTCGACGGCATGACGGGGAGCAACCAGTTCGACACGCTCGTCGTCGTCGATATCGAGCGCGAATTCCAGACGTTACTCACGGGGCAGACGGCGGATTTGTTGCCGGATGATGTGAAGCCCGAGGTGTTGGAGCGCGTGTTGGCCGTGGCTACTGAGCTCGCGGTGGAAGGACGCGAGGGTCGGCCGGTCGGGTGTTTGTTTGTGGTGGGCGATTCCGAAAAAGTCGCCGCACTCTGCAAACCGCTCGTTTTGAATCCTTTTTTTGGCTACAAGGAAGAAGAGCGAAATATCCTCAATCCGTTCATGGATGAGACGGTGAAAGAGTTTTCGTCCATCGATGGCGCGTTCACGATTCGCGGCGATGGCGTGGTGGAATCGGCGGGCAGCCTGATCCAAGCGACCGATAGCAACCACGCATTGCCCAGCGGTTTGGGGAGCCGGCATGCGGCGGCTGCGGCGATCAGTGTGGCGAGCAATTGCATCGCGATCGTCGTCTCTTCTAGCACCAGCCAAGTGACTCTTTTCCGGCGCGGGGTGATGTTGCCGCTCACTGAAAAACGCCGTTGAGGCGTTCGGTGGGGTGGGGAGGCTTGGAAGATTGGGGTTGCAGCACCGCGCCCGCGGGCTTTGCTCTGACCCTTCAACCTTTTATAACCATGCAAGAAGTCGTCACCCTAGAATGCACCGAAGCCAAAAAAGAGGGCAAGCCCGCCTCCCGTTATCTCACGAAGCGGAATAAAAAGACCGTGACCGAGCGCATCGAGAAGAAGAAGTACAACCCCTTCCTCAAGCGCCACACGCTCCATAAGGAAATCAAGTAAACGTTCCGCGTTTACCGTTTCGTAAGTTTCAAAACCGAGCCGCAACGCTCGGTTTTTTTGCGGGCTAAGTTTAGACCTCCCGCTAGGTCTGGCTGCGGCGCTGAAAAGCCCAGCAAAATGGCGCCAGGACGCTTAGGTCCCGATGGGTTTTTGGATTTGGCTGGCCGGCGCGAAGGGCGGCGATGTGTGAACTGCGGCGGTCGCCGCTGGTCCACTTTGTTGACGGCGCGCGGCGCGCCAGCTCTCGCGGTGTTTGCGAATCCAATCGAGCAACGCCCGTTCAAAACCGATGTCGTACCCTAGGCGTTCCGACTCGAGCCATTTGTGTTTTAAAATCTCCTCACGCTCGGCCAAAAATTCTTGGTACAGGCTAGATTGCTTCACAAACTCGCGGGACGAGGAAAGGGCGGACTCTTGGGTGGTAGAAGTCATGCAGCGGGTCGTCGACGTGCCAAAAATGAGAGTGAGCGCCGGAGGCCTGTCAATGCCCACGATGCCATCAAATTTTAACCATTAAACGGGCATGGGCTTGACCAAGCGGGCGAGCAACGTCTCGGCGATTTCGCGGAACGTGCGCCCGGCCAGACTGGCGGGTGCGCTGACCACGATCGGTTCGCCGGCGTCGCCGCCCGCGCGGATTTCCGGAATGAGCGGAACTTGGCCGAGTAGCGACGTGCCGAGGCGCTCCGCGGTGATGATGCCGCCGCCCTCGCCGAACAGCGTGTGCTTTTGTCCGGCGGGATCGACGAAGTAACTCATGTTTTCCGCGACGCCGAGGAGCGGGACGTTGACCTTTTGAAACATCAGTCCGCCCTTGCGCGCTACTTGGGTGGCGGCGGGTTGGGGCGTGGTGACGAGCACAGCGCCGTCGAGGGGGAGGGTTTGCACAAGGGAAAGTTGCGCATCGCCGGTGCCGGGCGGCAGGTCGACGAGTAAGACATCGAGCTCGCCCCATTTCACGTTTTGGACGAATTGCTGAATCGTCTTCATGATCATCGGGCCGCGCCAGACGACGGGCGTGTTGTCGTCGACGAGGAAACCCATGCTCATGACTTTCACCCCGTGGCGTTCGAGTGGGATCAACGTGGAAGCGGCTCCTTCGCCTTCGACTTCGGGGCGCCCTTGTAAGCCCATCATGAGAGGCACGCTCGGGCCGTAGATGTCGCAATCCATGAGGCCGACGCGGCCAGGGCGCCCTTGCGCGGTGAGGACTTGGGCTAGGGCGCAGGCGAGATTGACGGCAAATGTGCTTTTGCCGACGCCGCCTTTGCCTGAGGCGATGGCGACGGAGTATTTTGCGGTCTTGGGCGTGGCGCTGGCACCGGGGAGATTACCGGCACCGTTGGCGGGTGCGGCCGGGCGGGCGGCTTGGACTGAGATATCAATGATGACTTCGCTCACGCCGGGGATGGCGCGGAGACATTTTTCGACCTCCGATTTTAGATGGAGTGGGATCTTGGGATCGCTGGTGGTCAGGCCGAGGGCCACTTTGGCGACGCCGTCGACCAACGCTGCGGACCGCACGAGTCCAAACGAAACGATATCACGGCTGAAGCCGGGGTATTTTACCTGTTGCAGGTGGACTTTGATTTCTTCGGTGGTCACGGCGGTTCGAATGTTTAGTAAATTAGAGTTGTTATGACGGCGCGGCGCGCAAATAGAAATCCCCTTCATCGCGCATCAACCTTCTCCACCATGCAATCTTTCATCCGTTTAACTTTGGTATTAATCACCGCTGCGAGTTTCTCCCTGCGGGCCCAACCCGTGCGAGACATCGGTAAAATCGAAGTCATCGCCGAAAACAAAACCCTGCCCATCCGCGTCTCGGCCAACACGCCCGAGCTCAACGCCCTCGCGCTTCAAGCTTTCGGGACGCATGGGCGCTATCGGCTGGTCGCGAGTGGTTTTGCTTTCGACATCAAGTTTTCCGCGGTGACGCCCACGCAGGTGCGCGTCGATATCACCAAAACGCCTAGCGGCACCCCCGTCGCTTCGGAAGTGGTCACGGGCTCCAGCGCGCGCAATGCCTTACTGAAAGCGGCGGACGTCGCCGTCGTCAAAACCAACGGCCTCGGGCTGCGCGGTTACTTCGCCGCGAAACTCGCTTTCATCAACGAGCGCACCGGCAAAAAAGAAATTTACACCGGGGATGTGATGTTCGGCGAAGTGAAGCAGATCACTCGCGACAATTCGATCGCGCTCAATCCCCGCTGGGCACCGGACGGCTCGCGGCTGATCTATACCAGTTTTTATAAGTCCGGGTTTCCTGATATTTTCACCATCGATCTCGGCAGCTATCAGCGTTCCACGTTCGTGAGCTTCAAGGGCACGAACAGCGGCGCCCGTTTCAGTCCCAACGGCTCGCAAGTCGCGATGATTCTCAGCGGTGAAGGCACGCCAGAAATCTACGTCAGCAATGCCCAAGGCCGTGCCGTCGCGCGCAAAACTCGCTCCGACGCCGTGAAATCTTCGCCGACCTTTTCGCCCGACGGATCGCGCCTCGTTTTCGCCAGCGAGCCCGGTCCGCAACTTTACACGATGCCCGTGAGCGGCGGCGCCCCGACGCGTCTCACCTCGGGCATCAGTGGTTATTGCGCCGAGCCAGATTGGAGCCGCACCAACCCTAACAAGATCGCGTTCACCATTCGAGTGGGCCGCAATTTCCAGATCGCGGTCTATGATTTTTCGAAACGCGC
>CAJAFD010000510.1 GCA_903938935.1 uncultured Opitutia bacterium | reverse complement strand
GGTTTCTCCTGATCGGCGAGCTTCCAAATTGATTTTACCCAACCGTGCAGAGCGTTCGTCGGAAACCCATCCGCACGCGTCAACTCCGGGATCGCGAAGAAGCACCGGTAAGCGAGATTGTAGCCATCCACGAGAAGCCATTTTGCCATGCCCGAAAGCGGAACAGGCGCGCCCGTCGCTGGCAAACCCGCGTTATTTTTTCGGCGGCACCCACGCCGCGAGGACTCGCACCGCCAGCGTGAAGTCCGGAGTCTTCCGCAACACTTCGCGCACGAGCCCCACGGCTTCGTCCTTCTTGCCCGTCGCATACAACTCCTGCGCCAAGCTCAAAACTCCCTGCGCCCGCCCTTCACTCCCATCGAGGTAAACCTTGGCCGTGATCAAACCCGCAAGCCGATCCCCCAGCCCGTGCTCAATTCTGAGCTGAGCCCACCACAACTCCGCATCCCGCGCCGCTAACCACTCCGGTGCCGGCCGGCGGTTGCGCACTTCGCGGACGACGCGCTGCGCTTCCGCCCAATTTTTTTGCGCGATGGCGTGGTTTAATTTTTCGAAAAAAGGATGCTCATCGATCGCCGCAATCATAACCGCCGGTCGCGCGGCCGCCGCTTCAGCTAGCGCAATTTCACTCGCTAGGATCTTCACTTCTGATTTCAGCCACACGTTCCCAGGATAGACGGTCTCGACCTGCCGCAACGCCGCGAGCGCCGTCTCTCGTTTATTCGCGGCGCGCAAAATCACCACCAGCTCACGCACCGCCCCCATCGTGACGGGGCGTTTGCGCAACGTTTCTAAAAGTGCGCTCTGGCTCGAGGGCAAGGGCGAGAGCACCGCCTCCGTCAACGTTTGCAACCAAACCCGCAAAGCCTGCTCCGTGGCCGCCTGTTGCCGGACGCTACTAAGGATCGGCTGAAGCGATCCGGGCAGATCCGCTCGCTTCGGTTCCGTCTCGGCTATGCGCAGTAAGACGCGTTGCGCTTCCGCGGCGGCGCCTTGCGTGAGCAGCGCCTGGACGTGCAACAGCTCCAACGCTCGCGTCGGCATCCCTTGGTCGCGCGCGATCACCACGAGACGCGCGATCAAAGCGCCGCCCTTAGCTGCGGCTAAGGGCTCCGCCAGCAAGCGCAGATTCTCATAATTCGCACTGAATCGTTGTAAGAAAACTTCAAGCGCCTGCGTCGCTCGATCCGCGCGCCCCGCCAGTGTCAGTTGTATAATTTGATAAACATACGGCGAAGGTTCCTGCGGCGAGCGCGCGACGGCTTCGATCAAAAAATTTTCCATCGCCGTGAAATCCCTGTCCTCTCGCGCCACCCGGGCGGAGAGACGCAAAATCGGGCCGCGATCGGCGGCGACGTTTTGGGCCCAGACGGAAAGCTCCCGCTGCGCATCGCCCCTGTGCTGCAACGCCAGATAAGCCAAGGTCCGAAATTCGTGCAGCACGGGCGCGCTCAACGACGTCTCCTTCTGCGTCTCCGTCAAAAGCCGCCGCGCATCTCCCTGATCGAGCAAATTGGAAAAACGGCGCTCCATGAGCCAACGCCGCGTCAGCGCATCCTCCGGTTTCAGCAAGCGCCCGAGATAACGCACGCAGAGCTCTTCAATCTCCGCGTAATCCTCCGCCAACGCCGCGAGCGTAAACACGCTGCTTAAATAATCGCGGCCAGGAAAAACCTCATCCAGCCCCGCGCGCAACGTACTGCGCGCCAGCGGACGCTGACCCGTGGCGACGTAAATTTGGGCGATCACCAACCTCGCGGACAAATCCTTGGGTTCACGTTTGATGCCGTTGCGCAGCTTGAAAAACGCTTCGCCCCAGCGCTCCGCCTTCAGGTCCGCCATGCCTTCGGCGATAAGACTTTGCCCGCGCAAGCGTTCAAATTTTTGCCAGCGCCAAGGAGCGCTCAACGTATCGCTGAAGCCCACACGGTTAAACGGATTGCGATCCAGCCAGAGAAAAAGCGCCGAGGCCGCCGCCAGATATCCCGCCAACACCAAACTCGTCGACCACGCCAACAGTCCGCGCACGCTGAGTGCGAGCCCGCTATCGGGCACGCCTTCCACTCGATCGTAAAAACCAAAGAGTCCGACGTACCAGCGTCCTTTGATAACCTGGCTCGCGCCCCAGATGAATTTCAGCCGAGGTTTCAACCGGGATTAGCCTAAGCGGAGGGCAAGCCGGCCGTGGCTCCGGCTCGCGCCCCGCTGACGGCTTCGGCGATGTTGGCCGTCGGTTTTTCCGCGATGGAATGTTCGTTGTTGAAGTGCATCGAGACGGTCTTGGACACACCGCGTTCTTCCATCGTCACGCCGTAAATCGCGCTCGCCGCCGAGACGGTGCGCTTGTTGTGCGTGATAATGATGAACTGCGATTCACCGACGAATTTTTTCAACAGATCGGTGAAACGACCAATGTTGGATTCGTCGAGCGGCGCGTCCAACTCGTCGAGCAAACAGAAGGGCGACGGTTTCACCATGTAGAGCGCGAAGAGCAGCGCCACCGCCGTCAGCGTTTTTTGTCCGCCAGAGAGGAGCGTGATGCTCTTGAGCTTCGTGCCCGGAGGTTGCGCGACGATTTCGATGCCGCTTTCGAGGACGTCGTCGGTTGCGATCAATTCGAGGGCCGCGCGACCACCGCCAAAGAGCGTGTGGAAGGTGTATTCGAAATTCTTTTTGATCTGCTCAAAGGTGAGCGCGAATTGCTGCTGCGAGGTCAGGTTAATCTCGTCGATCGCCTTGATCAGTTCGGCTTTGGCGTTGGTGAGATCGTCCGTCTGCGTGCGCAGGAAGTCGTGGCGCTGTTTGAGCTCCGCGTATTCTTCGATGGCGACGAGGTTGACCGCGCCGAGGCCGTTGAGCCGCGTACGCAGCATGTCGATTTCCGACTTAATCTCGTCCCAGTTGATATTTTCCAAACCGGCGAGGTCTTCGGGCGTCGGATCGGGCTTGGGACCCTTGGGCTTTCGGCGGCGTTTGGTCGGTTCGGCGACTTCGCCTTCGGCAGCCATGGTGGCGTCGGGCGCTGGTGCGGGCGGGGCGACTTCTTCGCCTTCATCCTCTTCGTCGAGGTCGAGGAGTTTCATACCCTCGGGCTCGCCGTCGGCGTGCCAATAGAAATGGCGCCAATCGAGTTGAGCGATGTTGGCCTGAAATTCGCGGGTGACTTCTTCGGCGATGAATTGCGCGCGTTGGCGGTCGCCGGCGAGTTTGATGTCGTGTTTGGCGAGGGCGGACTGGGCGGCTTCGGCGTCGCTGCGCAGCGAATGTTGCGCGGATTCGAGACCATTGATCTCGCGCTCGACGTCGACGAGCTCGACGCGGATTTTCTCCACTTGTTCCTGCGCGATAACGAGAGTTTCACCAAGTTGAACGGAGCGCGCGCGTTGTCCGTCGGATTCGCTGGCCAGTTCGCTGACCTGGTCGGTCCAGCTTTCGATCTCTTGCTGGCGTTGAACCAAGAGTTCGCCGAGTTGTTGGCTACGGCGGGCCATTTCGCCGAGACCGCGATCGAGGACTTCGACTTTTTGGCGACGCTCCGCGAGTTCGAGCCGGGCTTGCGCTAGGGAGTCGCGTTTGACGTCGCGATCCGTGCGCAGCTCGACGATGCGCCTCTCATTTTGCGCGATCTGTTCGCGCTGGGCGACGCCGTCGGATTCGGCGGTGGTGAGTCCGATTTGAGCTTTTTCCCAGCGAGCGTGAGCTTCGTTGCGCGCTTGTTCGAGCCCGGTGAGCTCGTTTTCCATGCGACGCAATTTCGCGATGATTTCTTCCGCGTTGCGCTGGGCGTTGCGCTGTTCGGCTTGCACGGCGGCGACCGTTTGCGTGATCGCGAGGATTTCCGTGCGGCGTTGCTCGAGTAATTGTTCGGCCTCGGCGAGACGGGTGTTTAACGCGTCGATGGCGAGTTTCTGCTCGTCGTGGAGACGTTGTTCATCGGCGAGGGCCTTGGCGGTTTCGCGCAGATCGATTTCGCGTTGAACAATGCTGTTGGAGGATTTCTTAGAGCCGTGATATCCGCCATAAACGAGGCCACGGCGGTCCACGAGATCGCCCTTGCGGGTCGCGACCGCGAGGAAAGCAAAGCCGGGATTGGCGCGCCAAAATTCCAGGAAAGCCGGAAGGTCATCGGCGATGTAACAGCTACCGAAGAGCGCGAGCGCGGGGTGGCCTTCGATTTCCGAACTGACGGCAGTCGAAGCGGAGATCAGACCCGCGGGTAATTCGTAGGCGGCTTCCTGGCGCACGCCGCATTCGGTGATGCGGAGAATCGCGGAACCGATTTGCTCGTTTTCGAGCTGCGCGAGGATGCGCTGGGCCGTGCTGAGATCACTGACGCTAATCGCTTCGGCGGCGGAACCGAGGATGGCTTCGACGGCTTTGCCGAACTCGGGTTTGACGTCGAGTCCCTGCGAAATGGGCGAGGCTTTCGCGCCGTTGAGCGCGGTTTCGAGACGGCCTTGGAGAACCGCTTTGGCGCCTTCGCCGAAGCCTTCCCAGCGTTCTTGGAGTTGTTGGAGCAACTTGAGGCGCGCGGTGCGTTGGGCGAGTTGGCGGTCGATTTCGGAAAGTTTGCGCTGCGCTTCGCGGAACTCGCTGGTGAGCGTCGTGATCGCTTGCTGGGCGGTCACCGATTCGCTGTGCGCGCGGGATTTTTCACCGAGAGCTTCTTCCGTGCGGGCGTCGAGTTCGGCGACTTGCTGCGCGGCGGCGGCCTGTTGTTGGCGAATGGATTCGATTTCTTGCGCGAGGGAATCGTGCCGGTGGGCGCTGGTTTTCTGATCCACCTCGTAGCCGGAACAATCCGTGCGCAGTCGTGCGACAGTGCTCTCAAATTGGAGGAGCTGGAACTTCGCTTGCTGGAGGTCTTGCTCCAGCTTGGTGAGTTCGCCTTCGACGATCGCGAGCTCGCGATTGCGTTGTTGAAAAACGGCGTCGCTGCTGCCGAGGAGGCCGAGCTCGTGTTGTTTATCTTGGGCTGCGGTGTCGCCTTGGGCGGTGACTTCGCGCAGTTGCATCTCGAGTTCGCCGAGATTGCCGCGGGAAGAACCGAGGCGATCTTCGAGGCCGGCGCGACGAATGTGCGCGAGATTGGCGGCGTTTTCGGCGGCTTCTTTTTGCGAGCGCACGTCGTAAACGCCTTGCTGGGCGTCTTGCACGCGTTGGTTGAGGCGACTGCGCAGACTCTTCTTTTCTTCGAGCGCGATTTCTTGTTCTTCGCGACTGGCGCGACGGCTATCGGCTTCGGCGCGCAACGTGGCGACATCGGCCTCAAGCGCGCCGAGCGTGGCGGTGAGTTGGGAGTGATGAAAACCACTCCAAGCGAGGCTGAGGTGGCGCAGGCGATGATTGAGTCGCTTGTAGCGCATGGCCTTGGCCGCTTGACGGCGCAGGCTGCCGATCTGGCGACCGACTTCGCCGACCACGTCAGCGACGCGGGCGAGATTTTGATCGGTCAACGCCAGCTTGCTCATCGCTTCGCGGCGTTGGCTCTTGTACTTCGTGATGCCGGCGGCTTCTTCGAAAACCGCGCGGCGCTCCTCGGGCTTCGAGGAGAGAATCTGGTCGATCTGGCCTTGCGCCATGATCGAGTAACTGGTCCGGCCGATGCCGGTATCCATGAAAAGTTTCTGAATGTCTTTCAGGCGGCAGGGTTGGCCGTTGAAAGCGTACTCACTTTGGCCGTCGCGGTAGACGCGGCGCGTGATTTCGATTTCGTGAAATTCGCTGCCGAGTTGTTTTTCGCAGTCCGTGAGGAGCAGGGAAACTTCGCACAACTGGGCGGGCTTGCGGGTGTCGGCACCTTCGAAGATGACGTCCTGCATCTTGCCGCCGCGCAGGGCTTTCGCGCTCTGTTCGCCGAGCACCCAGCGGATGGAGTCTGCGATGTTGGATTTACCGCAGCCATTGGGACCCACGACGGCCGTCACACCGGGTTCGAAACGGAGGGTCGTGGGGTCCGCGAAGGACTTGAAGCCGTGCAGTTTTAGCGCCTTGAGATACATGAAAGGAAAGAGTGTGAGCGGCCGTGACGAGCGCGGGCAAACGGAAAAATTATTTCCCTGCCCCAGCGTCCTTTAGCACACCTTTGACTAGGTAAAAGCGATCCGTCCAGCTGCCGTAAGTGTGCAAGGTGCAACTCCCGACATCGCCAAACACACTCGGCGCCGTCGCGAGTAGCTTCGCCTCAAATTGCGCTTGAAACAACGGGGCATGATAGGCGCTCCACTCGTCGTGATAATCAATCACCCGCACGAGCAACGCCCCACCCGCGTCCTTAAAATGCTGCCTCATTTCATCCAACGCTAAGTTGCTCAGTAAATCCGTCTCGCGCCACACCAAGCCAGGGTGCGCCGACCGCAACTTCTCCATTTGCGCGACGCGTTCCTTGGCCGGCAGGCCCGAAAACTCATTAACCAAGCGCAACGAGATATCCGTCGGTCGCACCAGCGTCAAAGCCAGCAAGCCCGCTAAACACCACGCCGCGCGCACACCGCAACGCCGCCCGATCCAGCTCGAGCCCGCAGCTAGACCTAAGGCCATCAACACACACGCCAACGGCAACACGTGGCTTAGATTGCGCTCAAAAAAAACACTCCGCGTACAAAAATACCCCACAAATAAAACCACCGGGCCCGTCAAGGCCACGCCTTCCCGCCGGCGATGCTGCCTCCACAAGGCCATGGCCCCGCCTAGACCCGCCGCCAAGCCCAGTCCACCCATCGTGCTCATGTAATAACGCGTCAAAAGCCCCGTCACCGTATTGTCCAACAGCGGACTATGCGGGGGATGGAGCCCCGCGTATTGCTGCGACAAATACAGCACGCCGCGCGCATAAATCTGCAGATGCGCCACCGCATCAGGCGCCCCGGCCGCGAAGCCCACGATCAAGCCCGTCAACGTCAGTCCCACCGCCCCAGCCCAGCGACGTCGACCCGCCGCCGTCCCGCCTTCGACGGGCAACAACGCCACCAGCGGCAGCCACGCCAAAGCCAACATCGAAATTTTGCAGGCCACCGCGACGCCGATGATCACCGCCGCACCGAACACGCGCCACGGCGAAAACGTTTCGCGCGGTAAACTCAACATTACCGCCGCCAACGTCAGCACGGTCACAAAGGCCTCCGGCCGCGCGTAGTGCGCATCTTGCACCAAGCCTGGCAGCACCGCCACCAACGCCCCCGCCGCGAGCCCAACGCGCGCGCCGCCGATCCTTCGCCCCAACCACCAGGTTTGCATGACGGCCAGCGTCGCCAGAAACACGGAGAAAAACCGATACACCCAAAATCCTCCATCGCGCGAACGCCACTCGTCCAAAGCCGGAATCACTTTCACCAACCGGTAAAACCCAAACGTCGCGTGCAGGTACGAAGCGAAGTTATATTGCTCATAGCGAAACCCCGGCTCGAGGTTCGCCTTCGCCCAATTACTATCCCAGTCGCCCGAGCTGCGCATGTGACCGACGACTTCGACCGTGATGGTCTCGTCCGGATGCCCGTAGTTTTCCGAGTAATGCGCGGATCGAAAACCGAAGGCCACGATCACGAGCAGCACCGGCCCGAGCCATCTCCGCCATGAAGTAATGAGTGTAAGCACGCGCGACGTCGCAGGTTTAAAGGCGCAACTTCACTTATGATCCCAGGGGAATTTCACGTCGATGCGGCGGTGTTTCCACACTTCAAACACGTCGAACATTTTTCCCGGATTCAAAATCCCTTTCGGATCGAGCGCTTGCTTCACGGCCTGCATCGCGCGCACTTGCGCCGGCGAATGCTGCAAGCGCAAAAACGGCGACTTCGCCAAGCCAATCCCGTGTTCACCCGAGATCGCGCCGCCGAGCGCGACGACGGTCTGCATGAGTTTCTGTACCGCTTTTTCTGCAGCGCGCACTTCGGCCGGCACGGCTTTGTGGTACATGATATTCACATGGAGATTGCCGTCGCCCAGATGCCCGAAGGTCGGGATCGAGAGCTTCGACTCTTTCCGTAATTTTTCCAGAAACATGGCAAACGTCTCGTAGTTTCGCATCGGCACGACGATGTCTTCGTTGAGCTTGGCGTCGCCGAGTTCGAACATCGCGCCCGAGCATTTCCGGCGCACCGCCCACAGCGCCTCCGCCTCGGCGCGATTCTTTGCGGCCCGATGCGCCAGCGCGGACTCCGCAGCCCACGCCAAGACCGTTTTCTTCACTTCGCGCACCTCACTCGCCGAGCCGGCCAGCTCGATTAACAACACGGGTTTCCCCGCTTGTCCGGCGAACACCGTCACGCCGGTCGCGCGCTCAGCGCACATCACCGAGTAGCGATCGAGAAACTCGCAGATCGCCGGTTGCACCCGCGCGCGGAACAGCGCCCGCACAGCCTGAAACGCCTCAATCTCCGTCTCAAACGCCGCGAGCAAGGTCCACCGCGCCGCTGGCGTCGGGATCAGCTTCAACGTCGCCGCCGTCACAATCCCGAGCATGCCTTCGCTGCCGATCCAGAGATCGCGCAAGTTGAAGCCAGAAGAAAACTTTTTCGTCGGCGTGCCCCATGTGACGAATTCACCGGTCGGCAAAAACCCTTCGAGTGCGAGAATGAAATCCCGCGTCACCCCGTATTTACCACCGTGCATGCCGCCGGCATTACAAGCGATGTTGCCGCCGATGGTGCAGTACTCGCGCGACGAGGGATCAGGCGGATAAAACCAACCCACCGCTTCGGTCGCGCGTTGGATGTCGGCCACTTTCGCGCCGGTTTGCACGTGGGCCATGCCCGCTTCGGCATCGACCGAGATTTTGTTTAGCCCGAGCATATCGACGACCCAGCCTCCACGGCGCGGCGCCGCAGCTCCGGTCAACGTCGTCCCGCGGCCACGCACGGTTACGGGTACGCCGTGGCGATTCGCGAGAACGAGCGCCACGCCGATGTCCGACTCGCGTCGCGGGAAGATCACGGCCTCGGGTAGAAACGGGAGCTTGCTGCTATCATAAGATGCGGCCTGACACGCCGCGTCGTCCGTGCGCACCGCTTTACGGCCGAGCTTCCGCTGCAATTCCATCGTGGCTTTCGCAAAGGTCTTCATTTCAACCTCAGCCAAAGCAGGTCAGGCTCACGGGCAATGCGATTTCCTGCGCACTTACTGTTCAACTTAGCCCATCAGTCCCGCTTCAACTCGTCCCACTTCCGTCTGATGAGCGCAACCGAGTCTCTCCTGGCTCAACGGTATGACTAAACTTTCGCTTCACTTTCCGCGGACTCGTGTGCGATTGTTCATCCCCTCATCCACATGACTCGCGTCCTCCTCACGACCACTTCGTTCCAAGACACGCCCGGCATCCATCACGAGATGCTAGCCGCCGCCAACTTCGAGATCGTCCGCGAACGCGGCCCGCTCTCCGAAGCGCGCATGTTGGAACTCGCCGGCCAATTCGACGCCTACCTCTGCGGCGACGACGCTCTCACCCGCGCCGTCATCCAGAAATCTCTCCCGCGCCTCAAGGTCATTTCCAAGTACGGCATCGGCCTCGACAAGATCGACGTCAAAGCCGCCACCGATCTCAAGGTCCCCGTGCTCTTCACGCCCGGCGTCAATCACACCACCGTCGCCGAACACACGTTCTGCCTCATGCTCGCCGCCGTGCGCAATCTCGTCGTCGAGGCCAACCACACCGCCGCCGGTCGTTGGACGCGCATCACCGGCAACGAGGTCTGCGGCAAGACCCTCGCCATCGTCGGCTTCGGTCGCATCGGCAAAGAGGTCGCCATCCGCGCCAAAGCTTTCGGCCTAAAAGTCATCGGCTACGGCAACTACTGGGATGAAGATTTCGCCCGCTGGCACGACATCACGCGCGTCGAAAACTTCGACGACGTCCTCCGCCAGGCCGACATCATCTCCCTGCACACGAAGCTCACGCCCGCCACCAAGGGCCTGATCAACGCCACCAATTTCCCCCTCATCAAAAAGGGCGCCGTCATCGTCAACACCGGCCGCGGC
>CAJAFD010000509.1 GCA_903938935.1 uncultured Opitutia bacterium | reverse complement strand
GCGTGGCATGGGTGGACGCCGACCGATATGATCTTCCCGGGGTTTTTGTGGATCATGGGTGTCGCCATGACGTTGTCGTGGGCGCGGCGGGTTGAAGCGGGCGAGGCCCCGGCGGCGTTGTTTCGGCACGTGGGGCGGCGGGCGGCGATTATTTTCGGACTCGGGTTGTTGCTCGCGGCGTTTCCCTTTGGCTTGTGGCCGTCGCATACGCTGGCGCTCGGGTCGCTGCGGATTCCGGGGGTGTTGCAGCGCATCGGGGTGTGTTACGCGGCGGCGGGAGCGATTTGTTTGTGGGCGAGTGGGCGCGGGCAGGTGGCGTGGGTCGTGGGGCTGTTGGCGGGATCGGCGGCCTTGTTGGAATTTTTCCCCGTGCCGGGTTATGGCGCGGGGCACATCGACGAGGCGGTGGGGAATCTCGCGTGGTGGATCGATGCGCACGTGTTGGCGGGGCACACGTGGAGCGGGGCGCCGGCGCCGGGGTTTGATCCGGAGGGGATTTTTTCGACGTTGGCGGCGATCGCGACGGTGGTGCTCGGGGCGTGGGCGGGACGGATCTTGCGCGCGCCGGTGGCGGGTCAGGTGCGCGCGGCGCGGTTGTTGGGCGCGGGGGTGGCGTTGATGGGCGCCGGGCTGATTTGGGATCTTTGGCTGCCGATTAACAAAAATCTTTGGACCAGCTCGTTTGCGTTGTTCATGGCGGGCGCGTCGAGCGTGGGGCTGGCGGTTTTTTACTGGGTGATCGACGTGCGCGGGTGGCGGCGTTGGGCGACGCCGTTGGTGGTGTTCGGCGTGAATGCGATCGTGATTTTCGTGGGCGCGGGGGTGGTCGCGCGGATGCTCGGCTTGATCGCGTGGAGCGATGCGGCGGGCGCAAACGTGACGCTGAAGGCGTGGATCTACACGCGGGTGTTTACGCCGTATTTGAGTCCGCTCAACGCATCGCTGGGGTTTGCGGTGGCGTTTGTCGCGGTGTTTCTCGGCGTGGCTGGTCTGATGTGGCGCAAGCGCTGGATCGTGAAGATCTGAGCGCGCGCGCGGCGATCAATTAGAAGGCGGCGGAACGCAGGAAATCTTCGGGCGCGTAGCGTTTGAAGGCTTCGATGGCTTCGTATTCGGCGAGGCCGAGCGTGTTGTAGGCTTCGGCGAGACGGCGGCTGCGGTCTTCGGTGCGTTGCCAAAATTCGCGGCGGTCTTCGCCGAGGAAGAGGGCTTGGTCTTTCTGCGTCTCGTGGCGGAAAATCGCGCGGCGGCGGCGGAGGACTTCTTGCGGGCTGAGCGGGACGGCGAGGTCGATTTCGTCGACAGGCCAGTCATTCCACGCGCCGCGGTAGAGCCAGAGTTCGGCGGCGGCGAGCCAGGGCGCGCGGGCGGTGGCGGCTTGACCGAAGGCATCGCGGAGGATGCGCAGGCAGAGGCGGTGCGTGCCGTGCGGGTCGTTGAGATCGCCGGCAGCGTAGATGAGGTGCGGTTGAAGTTGGGTGAGGAGGTCGCTGACCAAGCTGACGTCGGCGGGGCCGTAGGCGCGGCTACGCGGGGCGGCGTGGTAAAACGGCAGGTTGAGGAAATGGAGCCGAGTTTCGGGCACGCCGCAGACGCGGGCGGCAGCGGTGGCTTCATGGCGACGAACGAGCGCTTTCCAGCGGAGCAGTTCGGGCGTCTGCGGCAATGGGGTGCCGTGGCTGAGTTGATTCGTGAGCGTGGCGAGTTGGGTGGTTTGGGCGGAGTCGGCGAGGCCGCTGTCGCGCACGAAGGCGAGGAGACGCCACACCGCTTCGTCGGAGACGGCGCTCGCGCCCGAAACGCCGTAGGCAATATGGACCTCGTGGCCTTGATCGACGAGGCGGCAGAGCGTGCCGCCCATGGCGATGACGTCGTCGTCGGGGTGCGGCGAGAGGATGAGGATGCGTTTGGGGAAAACGGAGGCACCGGTGCCGCGCAGCGGGCGGACGGGGGCGTCGCCGGGTTTAGATTTTTTGGGATCACGACCGCCGGGCCAACCGGTGATAGTGTGTTGGAGTTCGTAGAAGCCGATGAGGTTGGTCTCGTAGGCGGAGCCGTGGAGGTGGATGAGATCTTGGAGGCCGGCTTCGTTGTAGTCGTCGTCGGTGAGCTTGAGGATGGGTTTACCGCGGAGTTGTGAGAGCCAGAGGATGGCGCGGCGGATCATGCGGTTGTCCCAAGCGAGGCCTTGTTCCTCGAGGGCGCCGATGAGCCACGGCGTGCGGTTGCGGGTGAGCGCGTCGGCCGCGGCGGTATCGAGCACAAAGAGGGCGGCCGGGTGTTCTTGGAGGAAGGAGGCGGAGACTTGGGAGTTAACCTCGCCCTCGATGGCGGTGCGGACGATCTCGGCTTTGTGTTGGCCCCAAGCCATGAGGACGACGCGGCGGGCATCGAGGATGGAGCGCACGCCCATCGTGAGCGCGTGGCGCGGCGTGGCGTCGTTGCCGCCGAAGTCGCCAGCGGCGTCGCGGCGCGTGAGGGGATCGAGCGTGACGAGGCGGGTGAGGGAATGGCGCGGGCTGCCGGGTTCGTTGAAGCCGATGTGACCGGTGCGGCCGATGCCGAGAAGTTGAAAATCGATGCCGCCGGCGGCGCGGATGGCGGCTTCGTAGGCGGCGCAGTGGGCGTCGACCTCGGCTTTGGCGACGGTGCCGGAAGGCAGGTGCGTGCGCTTCGGGTCGATGTCGATGTGGTCAAAGAGGTGGCGGCGCATGAACGCGCGGTAGCTCTGAGGATGCTCGGGTGCGAGCGGGTAGTATTCGTCGAGGTTAAACGTGGTGACGTTGGCGAAGCTCAGGCCTTCCTCGCGGTGGAGGCGGACGAGTTCGGCGTAGACGCTCACGGGCGTGGAACCGGTGGCGAGGCCGAGCACGACGGGTTTCTTTTCAGCCTGACGCTGGCGGATGAGGGCGGCGATCTCGGCGGCGACGGCGCGGGAGGCATCAAGGCTACCGGGATAGACGGCGATGGCGGTTTGTTCGTAGCGGCTGCGGGGGATGAGGTGCGACGAGAGCATGGAAAAATAAAGGGAGGCAGGATAAGACGCCGAGGAGAGGTTTCATCTATAATAGAGCTCGCGGGCGGCGGGACAAATGGCAAAAATGACGATGTTTTTAACGATTATGCCAACGCCCGCCGCCCCTG
>CAJAFD010000508.1 GCA_903938935.1 uncultured Opitutia bacterium | reverse complement strand
TTCGGCCGGGCCGCGCCCGCGTTGTCCGCCTATCAACAAAAATATGGGCTCTGGCGCGAGCGTTGCCTCGAACGGGAAAAAATTCTCGGCGAAACAAAACTCTCTCCGAGCCAACTCGAATTTTTACAAAATCAGCTCACGCGTTTGGAGGCCCTTGAACTCACCCCCGAAGCGATCGAGACACTGGAGCGTGATTTCAAGCGGATGAATCGCGCGCAGGAATTGATCGAGCTCACGCAGACGCTGGCCCACGGCCTCGTCGGTGAAGACGGCGTGCAGGGACGCGTCGCCGGTTTGTTGCGCGACGCGCGCACGCTGGAAGAAATCGATCCTTCGACTAAGGCGCTCGCTGAGCGCCTCGCGGCCGCCTCGATCGAGGTGAACGACCTCGGGGCGGAATTCGCGGCGCTGGGCGCGGAACTCCAATTCGATCCGGAGCAAGCCGAGCAACTCACCGAGCGCATGAACACCTGGCTCGAAGTGAAGCGGAAACATGGCGGCGACGTCGTGGCGGTGATCGCGGCGCGCGATGAATTGCGACTGCGTCTCGAAGTGCAAGGCGACCTCGAGGGCGCGCTCGCGCGTTTGGAAAAACACATCGCTGATGCCGAACGGGCGCTTAAAAAAGAAGGCGCGGCCTTGTGCGTAGTGCGCGAAAAGGCCGCCAAGGAGCTCGCCAAGATTGCCGCCAAGGGGATCGTGCAACTCGGCTTTAAGAAGGCGGATTTTCACGTTCGCATCGTGGCGCTCGCGCAACCGGGGCCGACCGGCGATTGCGGCTGCGAATTTTTATTTTCGCCCAATGTCGGCGAGGCGCCGTTGCCGCTCAGTCGGATCGCATCACGTGGCGAGTTAGCGCGCGTGATGTTGGCGCCAAAAACGGTTTTGGCCGATTTGGATGATGTGCCCTTGCTGGTTTTCGATGAGGTCGATGCGAATGTCGGTGGCGAGATCGGGCGCGTGGTCGGTGAGAAAATGGCGGCGATCGCAAAAAACCATCAGGTGTTGTGCGTCACGCATCTGCCGCAAGTGGCGGCGCAAGCAGCGTCGCACTTGGTCGTGACGAAGGATCAGTCAAAGGATCGCGCCGTCGTAGGTATCGCGCCGATTCAAGCCAACCGAAAGGCGCGCGTGAGCGAGCTCGCGCGAATGCTGGGCGACCGTACGGCGAAGAGCGCACTGGCCCACGCCGAGGAATTGCTCGGCGGTTGATCGACGGTGCGCGTTACTCTGATTGAAAGCTGCGCCACTTCGTCAAAGGACGAACGGCGAGGGCGATCAAGGCGAGTTGGCTGGCGACAAACATCGTGAGCGCCATAAACGCCGAATCGGTGAAGCCGTAGCTGTGGAGTCCGACGCCAAGCATGTTGGTGCCAAACCAGCTCCAGCTCGTGACGACGTTGCCGAAGACGGCAAGCGCCATGAGGCCGCGGGCTTTGATGAGGCCACCCCAGCGGGCGTGCAGAATCAGGGCGTTCCACAGCACGATGATGAGGGCGCCATTTTCCTTCGGGTCCCAGCCCCAGAAGCGACCCCAAGATTGGTCGGCCCAGATGCCGCCGAGGACGGTGCCGACAAAGCTGAAGAGTGTCCCGAAACAAATGATGCCGTAAACCATGCGCACGAGGGCTTCGGCGCTGGCTTTGTCGAGGGAGCGGGTGAATCCACCGCGTAAAATGTAAATGATCGCGAGGAAGCCGGCGAGGAAGGTGGCCGAGTAACCGATGGTCACGATGACGACATGGGTCGCCAACCAGAAGTTGGAGTCGAGCACGGCGCGCATCATCTCGAGGGTGTCGCCGGTCAGCGAGAGGTGATGGGCGATGAGCAAGGTGGCGAAACCGGTGAGGCCGGCGGCGACGCTGCCGATGGCGTTTTTGAAGATGGCTTCGAGGATGAGACAGAGCCCGACGGAGCCCCAGCCCACGAACAACGCGGAGGAATAGAGGTTGGTCACAGGCGGGCGACCTTCGATCCACATGCGTGTAGCGATGCCCGCCGTGGTGGCGAGCCAGGCGAGAAGGATCAGATAGAAGGAGGAGCGTCCAAGGATCTCGGGCCATTTCAACCAAGAGAAAATGGCGATCAATAATGCGCCCACGTAAAGCGACATGCTGCTGTAAAATGGTGCGGCGGCATTGAAGCGGGCTTCGGTGTCTGATTTCGTGAGTTGGGCGGCGAATCGTTTGGCGATTTGTGCGTGATAGAGTTCGACCAGTTTGTTGAATTGTTCGGGTTGACGCTGGCGCCAGGCGTAACCGAGGCCGGCGTAGGCGAGGACGCTAGAATCGACGGAGCCGCGTTGGAACGCGCTAAGAAGCGATTGGCCAGTGGTCTGCCACGCGGTGTCTTCGGCAACTTCTGGGGTGGGCGGAATTGCTAGGAAGTTGGTCGTCTCGGACATGAACAGGTAACGCTGGCCGAGCTCGATCATGGCCTTGGCCGTGGCTTCGTCGTGAGGTTGACCAGCTTGTTTGGCGCGGACGGCGGCGACTCCGGTGGGGAGAAGTTTTTGGAAGCGCAGAAGTTCGGCGAGGAAATCTTCGGTCGTGGGCGGAGCGAGGGTGTGTTTGAGGCGTTGATACTGCACGAGCGCACCATAGAGCTGCATCACGGATTTTTGAAACGGAGTGCGGACGGCAGATTCGATGGGGCCCGCGAGGCGAGCTTGGCGCTCAAGCTCGGGGATTTTTTTGCTGATCTCTAAATAAGAGAAACGTTTTTTGCCGTCGCCGTCTTCCGCTTTGAGGTCGAGGAGGGCGAGCAGATCGGGGTGAACGACTTCAAACGTGCGGTAGCGATCAGCGGCGTCGGAATGGAAATAGACGTCGAGCAACCATTCGGTTGGTGACACTTTGACACCGGCTGGTGTGACGACGGTTTGTCGGCCTTGAAACAGAAGGAGGGAATTGCGCGCGACGGTATCGAGCGGTTTGAGGCGCCCGTTGGCCAAGATCGGCAGTCGGCCAAAACCGGCGAGGTCGAAAACCGAGCTCTCGCGGGGGGGTAATAGGGTACTGCCGAGATAGAGCGCGCCGAGCAGCAGGACGAGGAGCGGGATAAATTTTTTCATACGACGGCGGAGGGTAGGGTACGGCGGCGGGCGATGAACGCGACGAGGTGGATGCCAAATTGCACGATGAGACCCAGCGTCATGAGCGAGCAGGAGATGTACGGGAGTTGCCAGCTGGGATTACGAACGACTTGGAGGATGGTCGTCTTGTCGTCGTTTTCAAAGCCGGCTTGGTAGAACGTGAGTCCGGCGTAGCGCAGCGGGTTGTTCATGTAGATGAGAACCTCGCGGTCGTCTCGGCCATCGGGCGAATTCAGGCGGATGCGGCTCGAGAAGTTTTTCGGGATTTCGGTGCCGGCGTAGCGGTCGTGGGAAAATTTGAGCAGCGTGAGCGAATAGGGTTTATAACTGCGTTCGAAGCGGAAGGCGATTTTCCAGGTGCGTCCGGCGTATTCGAAGCTTTGCGGTGGAAAACGAGGGTCGGCCGAGACGAGCCACGTGCCGATGGGGCCCGCGGGACCGGCGAGTTCGATGTAGGCAGCGGGAGCGTTGCGCTCGTTTTGTTTATAGGTGAGGGGGAGCGGAGTCGCGGTGGCTTGGAGGCCAATGCCGGTCGTCGCGGGGGTGGGGGCGACCCCGGGAGTAGTGGCGTCGCGGGCGGCGAGGGCGGCGTTGGGGTAATAAATCTTGGGGACCACGCGGAAAGGAAGTTTGCCTTGTTGGATGGCTTCCCCGCGCGCGACGAATTTTTCGGGTATGGCTACGACGTCGTCGAATTTCGGGTCCGTGGTTTCGGTGATCGCGAGTTCGTTGGAGCGGTAGCTTTCGGAGTAATTTTTGGTTTCACCTTCATCGAGGCGGAGAGCAAACTCTTCCTGCCAGAGCCCGGTGATAAGTTCTCCGATGAGCAGAAGAATGAAGCCGATGTGGGTTAGCCAGATGCCGGATTTTTTGGCGGTGAGTTTGAAGCGGTAGACTTGAGCGGCGATGAGGTTAGTGAGAAGGAATCCGCCGATGAGGTAACCGCCGGGAAAGATGGGCACCGGTATGTCGCCGATGCGCCACAGGACAAAGAGTGAGTGAAAGTATTTTTGTTGGACGGCCCAGATACCAAGATTCACCTGATCGAGGGTAGCGGCGAAGATGAGGACGATCGATAATGCGATCAGGACGACCGTGAGCTTCAACGAGACAAAGAAGTCGCGGAATTGGCAGATGAGGTTGCTCATGACGTGGGGCGAGGGGCGCGGATGGTTTGGAGGAATGAGGCGAAGGCGGCTTGTTCACGCGCGACGAGAGCGGCAGGGCCGGTGAGTTTGAAAAACCAAGTGGCGTTGCCGACGGGAATGATGGCGCCGAGGACGCGTTGCGGTTTGGCCGTCGGACCGCCCGTGAAATCGACGGTGGTTAGATGGAGGCCGTTGACGTCGAGGTGCGCCGTAGCGCTGGCGAGCTCGGTGGCAGCGAGCGGGGGGAGTTGGAGTTGGCTGCGCCAGCGGTTGACGTTGGCGAGATCGCCGCCGACGTCGCCGGGGAAGGCCGTGATTGAAAGATCGGCGGGTTCGCCGGAATCATCGGTGATCGCGTAGCTGCCTTTGCGCATGGCGGAGGCGGGTTTGGCGGTCCAGTGAGCGGGTGCGCTCCAGCTGAGGCCGGGGCCTTCGGCCGTGGTCACAGGGGTGTTGGCCATGGTGGCGCCGGGGGCGCTGGCGGCGGCCGCTGGAGTGGCGGTCATGGCGGGGGATTTTTCCTTGGGTACGCGATAGGTGCTGATTTGCGGATCGCGGCAGGAGGTCAACCCAAGTGCGGTGAGGACAACTAAAGGGAGCAGGCGGTGGCTCATGGAGGTTTCGATTATCCTCCAGCGTGGCAAAAATTCAACTCTAACCCAGCGATAATCGGTGCGGATTCTGCGGCGGCTGCGAGCCTACGTCCTGGCACGACCGTTATTTTTTCTCTATTGTAAACGTATCGCGGATGGAGCCGTTTTCGTGCAGGAAGGTGAAATTGAGTTTGAGCCCGTCAATGTCGATAATGGAGGAGCCGGCTTCGTTGAGGGATATCCACATGGCGGGGTGATTCAGTGGGATAGGGGTCGAGCTAGCGTGGCCAGCGCTGCCGGTAACGACGGAGATTTCGCCGGCGTGCGGGGTGCGGGCGCGGGGTTTGGTGTAGGCGCCTTGGCCTTCGGGGCGGCCGTCGCGGGCTTGGAGGATGTAGCGGGGTTCCCAAGTTTGGCTTTTACCGTAATGTCCGTCGATAAAGTGGGAGCGTTCGTAATTATGCGAATGACCGGTGAGAATAAGATCAACTCCACCAGCCTCAAGAATGGGTAGGAAATTGGCCCGCATGTCGTTCATGCGGCCGCCGGAGTCGGTGTCTTTATCGGAGTCGTGAGTGCCTTTGGTGTAGGTGGGATGATGGAAGAAGGCGACGATCCAGTCGCGGGTGGTCGCTGCGAGGTCGGCGCGGAGCCACTGGGCCATGGCACCGTCGGCGTCGCGCGGGCTATCGTTGGAATCGAGGCAGATGAAGTGGATGTTGGCGTGATCGAAGGAATAATAAGCCTCAGTGCCGGAGGGGACGCCGCCGGCTTGACCCATCGTGGGCAGGCTGAAGATGTCGTAGTATACGCCGGATTGAGTGAGTGAGTTGGCGCTTCGGCCGTCGTGGTTGCCGAGCGTGGGCCAGAGCGGAGCGGTGCGCAGCATACTGGGATACATTTCAAAAACAGCTTTTTGATATTCGGCATCGGTGCCGTCGGGGTAGGCGTTGTCGCCGAGCATGAGCCAGAGGTCGGTGGTGCGGGTGCCGTTAAATTTATAGTAGGCGTCGCGGACGGCGATTTGCGCGGGAGTTTTGGTGCCCGGATCGCCGAGGACCCAGACACGGGTGGGTTGCGCGGGGCCGGTGACCGGTGGGGTCACAAAGCTGCTGACGAGTGCCGAGGGTGGGCCGTCTTCTGCGCCCGGTTTGGCGGGTTTGTCGTTGCCGCTTACTGGGGCGTAATAATAGCGCGTGTTGGGTTGAAGCTTGGTGAGTTGAACGACGTGTTCGGTGCTGATGCCTTCGGACTTGGCGGTCAGCGTGAGTTGATTGGCGGCGAGACCGTAGCGCACGCTCGAAGGTTCGGTGCTATCGGTGCGCCAGCGGACGACCATACTGGTAGGAGTAGCGAGTTGGAGGTAGGGCCCGCGGAGAATCGTGGTAGCGGCGTGCGCAGCGGGGGCGGCGATGAAAGCGAGCAAAAGGAGGAATGAGGGGAATTTCATGGAGAATTAAAGTGGAGTGGTAGCGAGGGGAGTGAGTTGGGCGATGAGTTGTTGGGTGGGTTCGCTGCGGCGAAGCCAGTCCGGTAGACGATCAATAGCCGCGAGGGCTTCAGCGTAAGCGCGACGTGCTTCGGAGAATCGGTGGGCTTGAACTAAAATATCGCCGCGGCGGTGGTGATAAGTTTCGGGTCGTTCGGCTTGGGCGGCGAGGCGCGTGAGGCGTTGGAGGGCGGACTCGATACGATCGAGTTGGAGTTCGAGTTTGAGGGCGCGTTCCTCGAGCGCGGGCACGGGGCCGAGACGGGTGAGGCCAGTCTCGAGATCAGCGAGGGCCGTGGCCGGATCGGTGATGAGGGCATTGGCCTCGAGCCAGAGTTCGGGCTTGGGTTCTGGGAGGTGGCGCAGCGCGAGTTGAAAATCGCTTTGGGCGCCGACGGGGTCGCCGCTACGCGCGCGCGCGCGGGCGCGGAGGATGCGGGCGGCGGAGTCCGCGGGATGGGAAACGAGATGAGAGGCGAGCGCGTTGATGGACGCGAGGGGTTCATTGCGCGCGAGAAAATACTCCGCTCGGGCCAGCGCTAGGTCGGGATGCGCGGGCGAGAGCTTCGCCGCGTGATCGATATCGGCGGCCGCTTCGGACCAGCGTTGATGTTCGACGTAACACGTCGCGCGTCGCAGGCGAAGTTCTGCGCTTTCCGGCGAGGAGCCAATGAGTGCGGTGAGATCAACGATGGCCACGTCGGTTCCGGGATGCGCCATCACTGCGTGACCCAATCCGAGGCAAGTGGCCGCGGTCACAAGCCAGCGATGAAGGGCACGCATGCTATACATAATTAGGAAAAATAAACGTGGTTCATCTCGTAAGCGGTGCAAGTCTCGTAATGTGACGTCGTGGTGCCGGAAGCGTTGCGGTTTTTTATTTTGTGTCGGGCGTCTGCTAGGTTGAGATCAACATATGACCATCGAGCCGCTGGGCGATGCCGCCCTAGTCGTAACCTTTGCGGTGGACTCGAACGCGGACGTGCTTTCGCGGGTCTCCTCTTGGACGCGAGCGCTCGTCACAGCCCAAGTGGCAGGTGTCTTGGATGTGGTGCCGGCCTATGTGAGTGTCGCGGTATTTTATGATCC